>NZ_JCANTD010000013.1:0-55861 GCF_059570675.1 Salinispora goodfellowii
CGTCGACGAGCACGATCCGACCCGGATTCTCCGACTGCGCCGACCGCAACAAACCCCACACCCCAGCCGCGTACGGGTCGACGGCCGCGCCGCCGACCGGCACCGCCGCGTGGACCACCACAACCAGGACGCCATCGATCGTCGACGCGAGCCACCCCTGAACCCGCTCCAACACCACTGCCACGTCCGGCGAGTCCACCCGCCACACCTCGGCCGGCACATCCGTGGCGACCACGTCGCGCAACGGCGCCCAGTCGACCCGCAGCAACGCCTCCCGGGTGCCGTTGCCGGTCGACAAGCCACCCGCGCCCAGCGCCCGGAAGTCCAGTCGCTCGACCACCGCCACCGGCGCGCCGGCCGGGTCGGTCACGGTGACGCTGACGGCGTCCGATCCGGCGGCGCTGATCTTGGCGCGGAGGGCGGTCGCGCCCACGGCGAACAGCTGCACACCGGTCCAGGCGAAGGGGAGCGCGAGGCCGTCGGCCGTGACGAAGCCACCCATCCCGGCGGCCTGCACCGCGGCGTCGAGCAGCGCCGGGTGCAGGCCGTAACCCGCGCCCTCGGCGGCGACGTCGGCGGGCAGCTCGACCTCGGCGTACACGTCGTCGCCGGCCCGCCAGGCCCGCCGCAGCCCCCGGAACGCGGCGCCGTAGCCGTAACCGGCCGCGGTGGCGGCCTGGTAGAACGCCGGCACGTCCAGGGCCGTGCCGTCGGCCGGCGGCCAGGCGGAGGGACCGGCCGGTGCCGCCGGGCCGGTCGGCTCCAGCGTGCCCGAGGCGTGCCGGGTCCAGGGGGCGTCGGCGTCGTGCTCGGGCCGGGAGTAGATGTGCAGGGCGCGTCGTCCGTGCTCGTCGGCCTCGGCCACCCGGACCTGGAGTTGGGCCGCGCCGCCGTCGAGCACGAGCGGCGCCGCCACGGTCAGCTCACCGATGCGACCGTCGCCGGTTTGCTGGGCGGCCTGCAGGGCGAGTTCCACGAAGGCGGTGCCGGGCAGGACCACCCGGTCGGCCACCCGGTGGTCGGCGAGCCAGCCCGGCGAGGCGGGCGCGACACGGCCGGACAGCAGCACGCCGTCGGCGTCGGCGAGCAGCGTCGTGGCGCCGAGCAGCGGGTGGGTCAGCCCGGACAGGCCGATCGCCGCCGCGTCACCGCCTCCGGCCGCGGGCGACGGCCAGTAGCGGCGCCGCTGGAACGCGTACGTCGGCAGGTCCCGCACCGGGCCGCCGCCGGTGGCCGCCGACCAGTCCACGTGGCCGCCGAGGGCCCACAGGTCGCCGGCCGAGCGCAGCATCCGCGCCAGCCCGCCCTCATCCCGGCGCAGCGATCCGGTCACCAGGCCGCCGCGCTCCCCCACGCCCGCCACCAGCACCGGGTGCGGGCTGGCCTCCACGAACAGCAGGTGCCCGGCGGCGATCAGCCCGGTGACGACCTGGTCGAACCGCACCGGGCGACGCAGGTTCTCGAACCAGTACGCCGCGTCCAGCTCCGCCGGATCGACCAGACCACCGGTGACGGTCGAGTGGAACGGGATCCTGCCCGCCCGCGGGGTCAGCCCGTCGAACGCGGCCAGCAGCTCCGCCCGCAGGCCGTCGACCTGGGCGCTGTGCGAGGCGTAGTCCACCGGCACCCGCCGGCACCACACGCCCCGCTGCGCGCAGCGTGCCAGCACCGCCTCGATGCCGGTGACGTCGCCGGACAGCACCACGGACGCCGGGCCGTTGACCGCCGCCAGCGACATGCCGGGCAGCTCGTTCAGCAGCTCGACGGCGTCGTCGGCGCCCATCGCGACCGCGACCATCCCGCCGGTGCCGGCGATCGCGCGCAGCGCCCGCGACCGGACGGCCACCACCATCGCCGCGTCGGCGAGTGACAGGATCCCGGCGACGGCCGCCGCCGCGATCTCGCCCTGCGAGTGGCCGACCACGCCGGCGATCTCCACGCCCAGCGACCGCCAGAGCGCGGCCAGCGACACCATCACCGCCCAGAGCACCGGCTGCACGACGTCGACCCGCGTCATCCAGCCGTCGTCCGTCGTGCGCAGCACGTCCAGCAGCGACCAGTCGACGTACCCGTCCAGTGCCGCCGCGCACTCGGCGATCCGCGCGGCGAACACCGGCGACTCGTCCAGCAGCGCCGCGGCCATCCCGAGCCACTGGGCGCCCTGCCCGGGGAAGACCAGGACGACACCGCCGGCCGCGTCCGTCACCGGCTCGCCCGGCTGGATGGTGGTCAGGGCGGCGAGGAGTTCGTCGCGGGTGGATCCGACGGCGACGGCCCGGTGCTCCAGCACGGCCCGGGTGGAGCACAGCGCCCCGGCCACGGCGGCCACGTCGAGGTCGGGCCGGGCGGCGACGAAGTCGGCGAGCTTGCGCGCCTGGCCGGTCAGCGCCTGCGCCGAGCGCGCCGACAGCAGCCACGGCACCGCCGGCCCGGCCGGGGGCTCCGCCGGGACGGCGGCCGGGTGGGCCGGGGGCTCCGCCGGGACGGCGGCCGGGTGGGCCGGGGGCTCCGCCAGGATGACGTGTGCGTTCGTGCCGCTCATGCCGAACGACGACACCCCGGCCCGCCGGGTCCGGTCCCCGCCGGCCCAATCCCGGGCCTCGGTCAGCAACCGTACCGCGCCCGACGACCAGTCCACCTTCGTCGACGGCTCGTCCACGTGCAGCGTGGCCGGCAGCGTACGGTGCCGCATCGCGAGGACCATCTTGATGACCCCGGCGACGCCGGACGCGGCCTGGGTGTGGCCGATGTTCGACTTGATCGACCCCAACCACAGCGGCTGCTCGCGGTCCTGGCCGTAGGTGGCCAGGAGCGCCTGCGCCTCGATCGGGTCACCGAGCTTCGTGCCGGTGCCGTGCGCCTCCACGACGTCCACGTCAGCGGCGGTCAGGCCGGCGCTGGCCAGGGCCTGCCGGATCACCCGTTGCTGCGCCGGACCGTTCGGCGCGGTCAGACCGTTGCTGGCGCCGTCGGAGTTGATCGCCGAACCGGCGACCAGGGCCAAAATCTCGTGCCCGTTGCGGCGGGCGTCCGACAGTCGCTCCAGCAGCAGCACGCCGGCGCCCTCGCCCCAGCCGGTGCCGTCGGCGGCCTCGGCGAACGCCTTGCAGCGACCGTCGGGCGCCATCCCGCCCTGCCGGGAGAACTCGGTGAAGATGCCGGGCGTCGAGACGACCGCCACCCCGCCGGCCACGGCGAGGTCGCACTCGCCGGCCCGCAGCGCCTGCGCGGCCATGTGCAGCGCGACGAGCGACGACGAGCAGGCGGTGTCGACGGTGACGGCCGGGCCTTCCAGGCCGAAGACGTACGACAGCCGCCCGGAGACGACGCTCGCCGAGGTGCCGGTGGCCACGTAGCCGTCGTGGCCGGCGCCGGCGGCGAGCACCCCTGAGTAGTCCTGGGTGTTCGAGCCCACGAAGACGCCGGTCGCCGTGCCCGCCAGCGACGTCGGCGGGATGCCCGCCTTCTCGAACAGTTCCCAGGTGGTCTCCAGCAGCAGACGCTGCTGCGGGTCCATCGCCAGCGCCTCCCGGGCGGACACTCCGAACAGGCCGGCGTCGAACTCGGCCACCCCGTCCAGGAAGCCGCCCATCGAGGTGTCGGAGCCGCCCGCCGACAGTCCGTCGAGGTCCCAGCCCCGGTCCCCGGGGAACGGGGTAAGCACGTCCTCGGCGCCCTCGACCACCGCCCAGAGCCCTTCGGTCGTGTCCGCTCCGCCCGGGTACCGGCACGCCATGCCGACGATCACCACCGGGTCGCCGGTCACCGCGGCGACCGGGGTGGCGGAGGCGGTGGCCGGCGCGTCGGTGAGGCGTTCCACAAGCATCCGCACGATCGCGGCCGGGCTGGGGTGATCGAAGGCGAGGCTGGCCGGCAGCGCCAGCCCGGTCAGCGTCTGCAACCGGTCGCGCAGCTCGACCGCGGTCAGCGAGTCGATGCCGAGGTCCTTGAACGCCCGACCCGCCGGCACCCGGTCCACGTCGGCGTACCCGAGCACCTCCGCGACCGTGCGGCGGACCTGCCCGAGCACGGCACGGGAGCGTTCCGCCGCCGGCAGCGCGGCGACCTCCGTCGCCCAACGGCTCGTGGTCGGCACCGCCACCGCTTCGGCGGCGAGCACGTGCCGAAGCAGCGGGCTGGGCCGGGAGGCGGTGAACGCCGGCCCGAAGCGCGCCCAGTCGACGTCGGCGACGGTCACGCAACCGGCGTCGCCGTCGACCGCCTCGGCCAACGCCCGGATCGCCAGCGCCGGCGGCATCGGCCGCAGCCCGCGACGACGCAGGTAGTCCTCGGCGCCCTCCTCGGCCACCAGCATCCCGGCCTCGGCCCACGGCCCCCACGCCACCGCCGTGCCCGCCTTACCCTTCGCACGACGCGACTGCACCAACGCGTCCAGGAACGCGTTCCCCGCCGAGTAGGCGGCCTGACCGCCGCTGCCCCACACCCCCGAGATCGACGAGAAGACCACAAACAGGTCCAGGTTCTCGGTCAGCGCGTCCAGGTTGACCGCGCCGGCGACCTTGCCCCGCACGATCTCCCCGAACTCCTCCGGGGTGGACTCGGTCAGCAGACCCACCCCGGACACCCCGGCGGCGTGCACCACGCCGCGCAGGTCCGGGATCCCGGCCAGCAGCTCCGCCACGCGAGCACGGTCGGCGACGTCGCAGGCCACCACGTCCACCCGCGCCGGCGACAGCTCCGCCACCAACTCGGCGGCGCCCGGCGCGTCGATTCCCCGACGCGACGTCAACACCAGCCGCGACACCCCACGACCCACCAGCCAGCGCGCCACCCGAGCGCCGAGCGCCCCGGTGCCACCGGTGACCAGGACCGTGCCGTCGAACGTGCGGGGCGCGGCCGGCGCGCTCGCGGCGGCCGGGCGCAACCGGCGGGCGTACACCCCGTCGCCGCGCACCGCGACCTGGTCCTCGGCGCCGCCGAGCATCGCGGCGAGGCGACGGCGGTCCTGCTCGTCCGGTTCGACAGGCACGTCGATCAGGCCGCCCCACAGCTCCGGCAGCTCCAGGGCGGCGACCCGGCCCGCGCCCCACAGCATCGACGCGGTGACGTCGGTCAGCGGGTCGGACCGACCCACCGACACCGCCCCGGTCGTGACCCACCACAGGCGGGCGCCGCGCAGGACGCGCACCGTGCTCAGGAGTTCGTGTTCGGTGGCGGGCAGCAGCGACACCACGCCGACGACGTCCGGGCCGAGGCCGGCGAGATCCGCGTCGCCGGCCAGCATCTCGGCGAAGTCCAGCCCGGTGCCGCCGAACATCGCCTCGGCCATGCCCGCCCGCGGCACGACCACGACCCACCGGCCGGCGGCCGGCGAGGGCGGCTCGACGGCCGGCTCCCACACGATCTGGTAACGCCAGGAGGCGGACGTGCCGGCCGCCACCCGGTCGCGCCGCCACTCGGCGAGCGCGGCGCCGAGCGACGCCGGCACGTCGGTGTGCAGCAGGTCGTGCAGCCTCTCGTCCTCGACCGCCTGCCAGAACGCCGCCTCGACCGGGTCCGCCGTGCGCGGGGACCGCCAGTACCGGTCCCGCTGGAAGGCGTACGTGGGCAGGTCGACGCGGGGCGCGGCGGGCAGGAGCGTCGTCCAGTCGACGGGCACGCCGACGGTCCAGAGCCGCCCGACGGCGGCCAGCAGCGTGGACGCCTCGTCGCGGTCCTTGCGCAGCGCCGGGACGTAAGTCAGCCCGGGCGCGGCCATCGCGGACAGCACGCCCGCCGGGCCGACCTCCAGGCAGCGGGTCACGCCGTTCGCGGCGAGCCAGGCCATGCCGTCGTCGAAGCGCACCGCCTCCCGCACGTGCCACACCCAGTAGCCGGCGGTGAACTCCGGCACCGGCTCCCCGGTCAGGTTCGACACCACCGGGACACGCGGGGCCTCGAACGTGATGTGCGCGATCGCCGCCGCGAACTCCGCCAGCATCGGCTCCATCAACGCCGAGTGGAACGCATGCGACACCGTCAACCGGGTGGCCTTGGCGAACTGCGACGCCACCTCGTCGATCACGTCGGCCGGGCCGGAGATCACGATCGAGGTCGGGCCGTTCACCGCCGCGACGTCCACACCCGTGCCGGCGATGATCTCCCGCACCTCAGCCTCGGTCCCCTGCACCGCGAGCATCGCGCCGCCGACCGGCAACGCCTGCATGAGCCGGCCTCGCGCGGCCACCAGCGTGACCGCGTCGTCGAGCGACAGCACGTCCGCGACATGCGCGGCGGCGATCTCACCGATCGAGTGGCCCAGCAGGAAGTCCGGGGTGATCCGCCACGATTCGAGGAGCCGGAACAGGGCCACCTCGACGGCGAACAGGCCGGCCTGGGCGTAGACGGTCTGGTGGACCGCGTCGGAGTCGATCGCGTCGCGCAGCGGCATGTCCAGGAGCTGGTCGAAGCGGGCACAGATCCCGTCGAACGCTTCCGCGAACACCGGGAACCGCGCCGCCAGACCCACACCCATCCCGACCCGCTGCGCACCCTGACCGGTGAACAGGAACGCCAGGCCACCCTCGGACACCACACCCGACACCACCGACGCCAACAGATCGACGCCGTCCGGCACCGCCGACGCCTGCAAGCCGCCACCGTCCGGCACCGCCCGCACGTCCGCGCTGTCCGACACCGCCGACGCCCGCATGCCGGCGCTGTCCGGCCCGGCGGACGTCCGAAGGCCGTCGAGGACGTCCGCACGCGCCCCAGCGAGCAGGACCGTGCGGTGCTCCAGAGCGGCCCGGCCGGTCGCCAGCGACCAGGCGACGGCGGCCGGGTCCAGCTCCGGCTCGGCGGCCACCACATCGCGCAACCGCTCCACCTGACCGGCCAACGCCTCCGCCGACCGCGCCGACACCACCCACGGCAACGGACCCTCGACCTGCGGCGACTCGACCACGACCGGCTGTTCGGCCGGCTCCTCCAGGATCAGATGCGCGTTCGTCCCGCTGATCCCGAACGCCGACACCGCCGCACGCCGTGCTCGATCCCGCGCCTGCCACGGCTGGGCCGCGGTGAGCAGCTCCACCGCCCCGGCGCTCCAGTCCACGTGCGGGGACGGCTCGTCCACGTGCAACGTCGCCGGCAACGCCCCGTGCCGCATCGCCATGACCATCTTGATGATGCCCGCGACACCCGCCGCGGCCTGCGTATGCCCGATGTTCGACTTGATCGAACCCAACCACAGCGGCTGCTCACGATCCTGCCCATAGGTCGCCAACAGCGCTTGCGCCTCGATCGGATCACCCAACCGGGTGCCCGTACCGTGCGCCTCCACCACATCCACATCACCGGTGGTCAGGCCAGCGCTGGCCAGAGCCTGCCGGATCACCCGCTGCTGCGCCGGGCCGTTCGGCGCGGTCAATCCGTTCGACGCGCCGTCCTGGTTGACCGCGGAGCCTCGGACGACGGCGAGCACGCGGTGGTGGTGCCGTCGCGCGTCCGACAGCCGCTCGACCAGCAGCATCCCGACGCCTTCGGCCCACCCCGTGCCGTCGGCAGCACCCGCGAACGACTTGCACCTGCCGTCCGACGACAGGCCGTCCTGGCGGGCGAACTCCGCGAACACCTCCGGACCCGTGATCACCGTGACCCCACCCGCCAGAGCCAGGTCACACTCGCCAGACCGCAACGCCTGCGCCGCCAGGTGCAACGCCACCAGTGAGGAGGAGCAGGCCGTGTCGACGGTCATCGCCGGGCCCTCGAACCCGAACGAGTACGACACCCGACCTGAGATCACACTGTTCGCCGTACCGGTGAGCGCGTGACCGTCCGCGCCGTCAGCGGTGTAGCCCGAATTCGACGCGCCCACGAACACACCCACCGGACGACCCCGCAACGACCGCGGATCCACCCCGGAACGCTCCAGCGTCTCCCAGGACACCTCCAGCAGCAGCCGCTGCTGCGGGTCCATCGCGACCGCCTCGCGTGGGGAGATCCCGAACAGGCCCGCGTCGAAGCCCGTCGCGGTGTCGACGAAACCACCCAGCGCCGCATAGCCGGCACCCTCCGGCACGACCCAACCCCGGTCGGACGGAAACACCGACATGCCATCGGCGCCCCCGGCGACCAGACGCCACAGGTCCTCCGGCGACTCGACCCCACCCGGATACCGGCACGCCATCCCGACGATGACGATGTCGTCGTCGGTCAGGGGCTGCGGCACGGTGAGCACCGACGCGTCGGTCGCGGTGGCGAGGCCCAGCGCCCGCAGCAGATGGTCGGCGAGAACCTGCGGGGTCGGGTAGTCGAACACCAGCGACGACCCCAGGTGCAGGCCGGTGGCCGCGTTGATGCGACTTCTCACCTCCACCGCGGTCACCGAGTCGATACCCAGTTCCCGGAATGCCGTCCCGGCCTCCACCTGCGCCGCACCGGCATACCCCAGAGCCCTCGCGGTCTGCGTCCGCACCAACGCCAGCAACTCCCGGCGCCGCTCGGGCTCCGGCAGGCCCGCCAGGCGAGCCGCCAACCCGCCGCCGTCGGCGACCGCCTCCGCCGCGACGACCAGCTCACTGAACAGCGGCGCCGGACGCTTGGCGGCGAACGTCGGCACGAACCGCGACCAGTCCACGTCCGCCACGACCGACGTCACATCACCGGCATCAACCGCCAACGCCAACGCCCGCACCGCCAGGTCCGGATCCAACGCCACCAGACCACGACGCGCCAGGTAGTCCGCCGCACCAGCCTCACCGGCCATCCCACCCTCGGCCCACGGACCCCACGCAACCGCCGTACCCGCCCTCCCCGCCGCACGCCGGGACTCCACCAACGCGTCCAACACCGCATTACCCGCGGCATACGCCGCCTGACCACCACTGCCCCACACACCCGCGATCGACGAGAACACCACGAACAGGTCAAGGTCGAGATCAGCCGTCGCCTCGTCCAGGTGCACCGCACCGGACACCTTGCCCGACACCACCGCCCCGAACGACTCCACCGACACGTCCAGCAGGCTCTCCACGCCGGACACACCCGCCGCGTGCACCACACCCGTCAGATCATCGATACCGGCCACCACCCGCTGGACCGCGTCCCGGTCGGCCACATCACACGCCACCACCGACACCTCGGCACCCTCAGCATTCAACTCCGCCACGAGGTCACCGACACCCGAAGCCCGCTGACCACGACGCGACACCAACACCACCCGCGACGCACCACGCCGCACCACCCACCGCGCCACCCGCGAACCCAGCGCACCCGTCCCACCCGTGACCAACACCGTGCCGGACAACGACACCGGGCTCGACGGGCCGGCCGGGGTGGCACGTCGCAGGCGGCGGGCGAAGACCCCGGAGGCACGTACCGCGAGCTGGTCCTCGCCGTCGGCGGCGAGGAGCGCCGCGAACCGGCGGCCCTCCCGCTCGCCCAGCACCGCCGGCAGGTCCACCAGACCGCCCCACGTCTGCGGCAGTTCCAGCGCCGCGACGCGGCCCACACCCCAGACCGTCGCGGCGGCGACATCGGTCACCGACTCGGACCGGCCCACCGCGACGGCACCACGTGTCACCGCCCACACCCGGGCGCCGATCTCGGCGTCCCCGACCGCCTGCAGCAGCACGGTCAACGAATGGCCCGCGTTTCCGGCCCAGACGACGCCGTTGACGTCGGTGGCGACGGCCAGCACGCCGGTCAGCACAGCGCGGTCGGCCGGCCCCTGCACCCGTACCACCTCGGCGCCTGCCGCCGTCAGGGCGGCGGTGATGTCGGCGACGTCGGTCGCGTCGTCGGACACCACCAGCCATGCCCCCGCCAGCACCGCCGGGGCCGGCTCCGCGATCGGTGCCCAGCCGATCCGGTACCGCCAGCCCTCGACGACGCTCTGCGCGCGACGGCGGCGACGCCACGCGGACAGCGACGGCAGCAGTCCGTCCAGCGCGCCCGCGTCGTCGGCGGCCAGGCCCAGCTCGGCGGCCAGCCCGTCCCGGTCGGCCCGCTCCACCGCCGACCAGAAGCCGCTGTCGTCGCCGCCGATCGCCGGGGCCGGCTGGGACGGGGTCAGCCAGTAACGGTCGCGCTGGAACGCGTACGTCGGCAGGTCGGCCCGGGCGGGTGACCGCCAGCCGCCGACCGCCGGCCAGTCGATCGGGACACCGGCCGCGAACAGGTCCGCCAGTGCCCGCAGGGTGGATCGTTCCTCGTCCTGGTCCTTGCGGAGCGGGGCGACGGCGACGCCGTCGGGCACCAGCCCGGTCAGCACCGCCGCCGGGCCGACCTCGACGAAGCGGGTGGTTCCCTGCGCGGTGAGCCACCGTATGCCGTCGTGGAAGCGCACCGCGTCGCGCACGTGCCGCACCCAGTAGTCGGCGGTGAACTCCTCGACCGGCTCGCCGGTCAGGTTCGACACCACCGGGATGCGCGGCGGCGCGAAGGTGATGCCCTCGACGGTCGCCGCGAACTCGGCCAGCATCGGCTCCATCAGCGACGAGTGGAACGCGTGCGACACGGTGAGCCGGGTGGTCTTCGCAAAGCGCGCCGCCAGCGCGTCGACCGCCTCGGCCGGGCCGGAGACGACGACCGCCGTCGGGCCGTTCACCGCCGCGATATCCACACCGGTGCCGGCGATGGCCTCCCGCACCGACTCCTCCGACGCCTGCACCGCCAGCATCGCCCCACCCGCCGGCAACGCCTGCATCAACCGACCCCGCGCCGCCACCAACGTCACCGCATCGTCCGGCGACAGCACACCCGCCACGTGCGCGGCGGCGACCTCCCCGATCGAGTGACCCAACAGGTAGTCCGGGATGACACCCCACGACTCCAGCAACCGGAACAACGCCACCTCGACCGCGAACAAGCCGGCCTGTGCGTGCACCGTCCGGTGAATCTCCTCCGACCCCAGGGCCGCCCGCAACCCGTCGAACCGGCCCACGATCCCGTCGAACACCCCCGCGAACACCGGGAACCGCGCCGCCAACCCGACACCCATCCCGACCCGCTGCGCCCCCTGACCGGTGAACAGGAACGCGGTCCGGCCGAGCAGCTCGGTGCCGGCGGTCAGCCCGCCGTCGCGGACAGCGGTCAGGCCGTCGAGGATCTCGTCGAGGTCGGCGCCGACCACCACGGACCGATGCTTCAGGGCCTTGCGGCCGGTCGCGAGGGTGTGAGCGACGGCGACCAGGTCGAGCGGCGACGTCCCGCCGGAACGCCCGTCCGCGGCGGCGAGGTCGCGCAGCCGGCCGGCCTGGGCGCGCACGGCATCGGCGGTGTGGCCGGTGACCACCCACGGCACCAGGCCGGGCGCCGGCTGCGGCTCGGCGGCGGACGCCGGGGGCGCCTGTTCGAGCACCACGTGCGCGTTCGTGCCGCTGATGCCGAACGAGGAGACCGCGGCCCGGCGGGCCCGGCCGGTGACGGGCCAGGCCGTCGGCGCGTCGAGGAGGCTCAGCGCCCCGCCGGTCCAGTCGACGTGCGGCGACGGGTGCGCGGCGTGCAGCGTGCGCGGCAGCTCGCCGTGCCGCATCGCGAGCACCATCTTGATCACCCCGGCGACGCCGGCCGCCGCCTGGGTGTGGCCGATGTTGGACTTCACCGAGCCGAGCAGCAGCGGACGCTCCGGGTCCCGGTCCCGCCCGTACGTGGCGAGCAGCGCCTGCGCCTCGATCGGGTCGCCGAGCGCGGTGCCGGTGCCGTGCGCCTCGACCGCGTCGACGTCGGCGCCGCGGAGCCCCGCTGCGGCCAGCGCCCGGTCGATCACCCGTTGCTGGGACGGCCCGTTGGGGGCGGTCAGCCCGTTGGAGGCGCCGTCCTGGTTGATGGCGGACCCGCGTACCAGGGCGAGGATCCGGTGGTTGTTCCGCTGCGCGTCGGCGAGCCGTTCGACGAGCAGGACGCCGGCGCCCTCGCCCCAGCCGGTGCCGTCGGCCTCGGCGGAGAACGCCTTGCACCGCCCGTCGGCGGCCAGCCCGCGTTGCCTGTCGAACTCGACGAAGATGTCCGGTCCGGCCATCACGGTGACGCCACCGGCCAGCGCCATGTCGCACTCGCCCTGCCGCAGCGCCTGCACGGCGAGGTGCAGCGCGACGAGCGACGACGAGCAGGCGGTGTCGATGGTGACGGCGGGGCCTTCGAGGCCGAACGAGTAGGCGACCCGGCCGGAGATCACACTTGTCGCGATGCCGGTCAGCACGTGTCCCTCGGCCTCGGCCGGCAGGTCCGCGCCCTGGCCGTAGCGGGAGGCCGCCGCGCCGACGAAGACCCCGGTCTGGCTGCCGTGCAGGGTCACCGGGTCGATGCCGGCCGACTCGAACGCTTCCCAGGAGGTTTCCAGCAGCACCCGCTGCTGCGGGTCCATGGCGAGGGCTTCGCGGGGTGAGATGCCGAACAGCCGCGCGTCGAAGTCGGCGGCGTGGTCGATGAAGCCGCCCACCCGGGCGTAGCCGTCGTGGTCGCCGGCCCAGCCGCGGTCGGCCGGGAACGTCGCGATGGCGTCGGTGCCGGCGGTCAGCAGGTCCCACAGGTCGGCCGGGTTCTCGACGCCGCCGGGGAAGCGGCAGCCCATGCCGACGATGGCGATCGGTTCGTCGGCGTCGACGGTGGCGACGGCGGCGGGCCTGGCCGGGTCGGTCGTGCCGGCGAGTTGCCGGCCGAGGTAGGTGGCGAGCAGTGTCGGGTTCGGGTAGTCGAAGACGACGGTGGCGGGCAGCCGGATCCCGGCCGCCGCGTTGAGCCGGTTGCGCAGCTCGACGGAGGTGAGCGAGTCGAAGCCGAGGTCCTTGAAGGCGTGCCGGGCGTCGACGGCGTCGGCGCCGCTGTGGCCGAGGACGGCGGCGACCTGGTCGCAGACGAGGGCGACGAGGGTACGTTCGCGTTCGGCCTCGGGCAGCGCCAGCAGGCGGCGGGCCAGGCCGGAGCCGCCGCCGGTGTGCTGGGCGGCGCGTCGGCCGGTGCCGCGCACCAGGCCACGCAGCAGCGCGGGCAGGGTGCCGGCGCGGCGGAACGCGGTGAGGTCGAGGGTGGCCGGGACGAGGTGCGGGGCGGGCAGGTGCCGGGCCGCGTCGAACAGGGCGAGGCCCAGCTCGTCGGGGAGCGCGTCGCCGGCCCGGGTGACCCGGTCGGCGTCGGCGCCGGTCAGCCGGCCGCCCATGCCGGCGGTGTTGGCCCACAGCCCCCAGCCCAGCGACTGACCGACCAGACCGAGCCCGCGACGGTACGACACGAAGCCGTCCAGGAACGCGTTCGCCGCCGCGTACGCCGCCTGGCCCGCCGACCCGAACACCGCCGACACCGACGAGAACACGGTGAACATCGCCAGGTCCATGTCCCGGGTCAACTCGTGCAGGTGCACCACCGCATCGACCTTGGGCGCCAGCACCCCGGCCACCCGCTCCGGCGTCAGGCTGGTGAACACCCCGTCGTCGAGCACCCCGGCGCAGTGCACCACACCCGCAAGGTTGTCGATGCCGTCGATCACGGCGGCGAGCGCGTCCCGGTCAGTCACGTCGGCGGCGACCACCCGTACCCGGGCGTCCAACTCCGGGGCGGGTCCACCGGAGCGGCTGACCAGCACCAGATCCCGCACCCCGTACACGTCCACCAGATGCGCCGCCAGCAATCCACCCAAACCACCCGTGCCACCGGTGATCAACACCGGGCCGTCGATCGGGCGGGGCACCAACACCACGTTCTTGCCCACATGCGCGCCGCGGCTCATCGCGCCCAGCACAGTCGGAAGCTCCCGCACATCCGCGACCGTTGGCGCGAGCAGCCGCAGTTTCCCCGTCTCGAACAGGGCGAGCAGCTCGGCCAACATCACCGCCGTGCGATCCGCACCCGCCTCCGACAGATCAAACGCCTTGTACCAGACCCCGAGCCGACGCTCGACCTCAGCGGCGTCACGGACGTCCGCCTTTCCCATCTCCACGAACCGGCCACCCGGAACCAACATCCCCAACGACGCGTCCACGAACTCACCGGCAAGCGAGTCCAACACCACATCCACGACGCCGAACACGTCAGCGAAACCCAGATCCCGGGATGAGGCGATGCGCGCAGGGTCGACGCCGAGTTCCTGGACAGCCGCCCACTTCGACGGCGACGCCGTCGCGAACACCTCCGCACCCCACAACCGGGCCAACTGCACCGCCGCCATACCGACACCACCGGCAGCCGCGTGCACCAACACCCGCTGACCAGCCTGAAGCCGCCCCAGGTCCGTGAGCCCGTACCAGGCCGTCAGGAACGCCATCGGCACCGCAGCCGCCTGCGCGAACGACCAACCCTCCGGCATCCGCGCCACCACACGGTGGTCAGCCACGACGTCAGGGGCGAACCCACCATGGAACAGACCGAACACCCGATCACCCACGACCAGGTCCGACACGTCCGGGCCGACCTCGACCACCACACCCGCGCCCTCGGAACCCATCACCGCCGCCGGATCCGGATACACCCCCAGACCCACCAGCACGTCACGGAAGTTCACCCCGACCGCACGAACGGAGATGCGCACCTCACCCGCACCGAGTTCCGCGACCGGAACCTCGACACAACCCAGGCTCGACAACGCACCGTCGCCACCCGGAGCCACCCGCCACGACTCCGCACCCACCGGCAGCGTGAGCGTGGGCGCGGGGAGGGCCCGGGTCAGCCGTGGGGCGAACACGTCGGCGCCGCGTACCGCCAGCTCCGGTTCGTCCCGGGCGAGCAGGTCGGCCAGCAGCGTCTCGGACGGCTCCGGGTGGTCCAGGTCGGCGAGCACGATCCGGCCCGGGTTCTCGGTCTGCGCCGACCGCAACAGACCCCGCACCGCCGCGCCGGCCAGGTCGGTCACCGCGCCGCCGACCGGCGCGGCACCGCGGGTGACGACCACCAGGCGGCCGTCGGCGTGCCGGTCGTCGGCAAGCCATTCCTGTACGCCCGTGAGCGTCTCGGCGACGGCGGTGTGCACGTCGTCGGACCGGACCGGCAGCACGACCACGTCGGCCACGGGCGCCTCGGCGCGGGACGGCGGGAGCGCGGTCCACGTCACGGCGTACAGCGCGTCGCGCACCGCGCCGCCGGTGACGGAGTCGAGCTGGTCGCGGGAGGCCGGACGCAGGACCAGCCGGCCGACGGTGGCGACCGGGGCGCCGTCCACGTCGGCGACCTGGAGCGTGACGGCTTCCGGGCCGTCGGGACGCAGGCGGACCCGCAGCGTCGGGGCGCCGGAGGCGTGCAGCCGCACGTCGGTCCAGGCGAACGGCAGGCGGGCGGAGCCGTCGTCCGGCAGCAGGCCGCCGAGCGCGGCGGCGTGCAGCGCGCCGTCGAACAGGGCCGGGTGCAACGCGAACCGGGCCGCGTCGGCGTGCGCCTCGGCCGGCAGCGCGACCTCCGCGTAGACGTCGCCGTCGAGCAGCCAGGCTTCGCGCAGTCCGCGGAACACCGGGCCGTAGCGCAGGCCGGTGCGGGCGGCGGCGTCGCCGTAGAAGTCGCCGAGGTCGATCGGCTCCGCGCCCGACGGGGGCCAGGCCGCCAGGTCGAACTCATCGACGGTGGCGGGGGTGGCGAGCACGCCGGACGCGTGGCGGGTCCACTCCGGCTCCGCGCCGGCGGCCGGCTCGGGCCGGGCGTACACCTGCACCGAGCGTTCGCCCGCGTCGTCGGTGACCCGCACCTGGAGCTGGACACCGCCGGTGGCGGGCAGCACCAGCGGGGTTTCGATGGTGAGGTCCGCGAGGTCGAGTCCGCCGGCCTGCTGGGCGGCGCGCAGCACCAGCTCGACGAAGGCGGTGCCGGGCAGCACGACGCGGTCCATGACGACGTGGTCGGCCAGCCACGGGTGGGTGTGCACGGAGAGGCGGCCGGTGAGCAGGATGCCGTCGTTGTCGGCGAGCGTCACCGCGGCGGTGAGCAACGGGTGCTCGGCGGCGGACAGTCCGGCGGCGGCGACGTTGCCGTGCCCGGCGCGGGCCGGCGGCCAGTAGGACTGCCGTTGGAACGGGTAGGTGGGCAGGTCGACGTGTCCGGCCGGCGGCAGGATCGCCGCCCAGTCGACGGGCACGCCGAGGGTCCACAGCTTCCCGACCGCGCGTAGCAGACTGTCGGTGTCGTCCCGGTCCTTGCGCAACGCCGGCACACAGGTCAACTCCGGGGCGGCCGTCGCCGACAACACACCCGCCGGTCCGACCTCCAGGCACCGGGTCACCCCGTGCTCCGCGAGCCAGGACATGCCGTCGTGGAAGCGCACCGCCTCCCGCACGTGCCGCACCCAGTAGTCGACGGTGAACTCCTCGACCGGCTCACCGGTCAGGTTCGACACCACCGGGATGCGCGGCGCGGCGAAGTCGACGTGCCCGATCGCCGCGGCGAACTCGGCCAGCATCGGCTCCATCAACGACGAGTGGAACGCGTGCGACACCCTCAGGCGCGTCGCCTTCGCGAACCGCGACGCCAGCTCCTCGATCGCCTGCACCGGGCCGGAGATCACGACCGACGTCGGAGCATTGACCGCCGCGACGTCCACCCCCGTGCCGGCGATGATCTCCCGCACCTCGGCCTCGGACGCCTGCACCGCGAGCATCGCCCCACCCGCCGGCAACGCCTGCATCAACCGGCCCCGCGCCGCGACGAGCGTGACCGCGTCGTCCAGCGACAGCGCACCCGCGACGTGCGCGGCGGCGACCTCACCGATCGAGTGACCCAACAGGTAGTCCGGGATGACACCCCACGACTCCAGCAACCGGAACAACGCCACCTCGACCGCGAACAAACCGGCCTGCGTGTGCACCGTCCGGTGGATCGCCTCCGACCCCAGGGCCGCCCGCAACCCGTCGAACCGGCCCACGACGGCGTCGAACGCCTCCGCGAACACCGGGAACCGCGCCGCCAGACCCACACCCATCCCGACCCGCTGCGCCCCCTGACCGGTGAACAGGAACGCCAGCGCGCCCGGCGTGACGACGTCGCCGCCGACCGGCCCGGCGAGCGCGGTCGCCAACTCGTCGAGGCCGTCGGCGACGACCACGGCGCGGCTGTCGAGCGCCGCCCGCGTCGTGGCGAGCGCCGAGGCGAGGGCGGCCGGGGTCGGTGCCACGCCGGACGACAGCAGGGCGCGCAGCCGGGTCGCCTGATCCCGCAGGCCCGCCCCGGTGCGGGCGGACAGCAGGAACGGCGTCGGCCCGCACGGCGCGGCGGCCGGCTCCTCCTCGGCCGGTGCGGCGGCCTCCAGCACCACGTGTGCGTTCGTTCCGCTGATCCCGAACGAGGAGACGCCGGCCCGCCGAGGCCGGCCGGTCTCCGGCCACGGGCGCGCCTCGCGCAGCAGCGCGACCGCGCCGGCCGACCAGTCGACCTGGGGTGTCGGCTCGTCGACGTGCAGCGTCGCCGGCAGCACCCCGGACCGCATCGCCATGACCATCTTGATGATCCCGGCGACGCCGGCCGCCGCCTGGGTGTGCCCGATGTTCGACTTCACCGAGCCCAACCACAACGGCCGGTCCTCCGGCCGGTCCTGCCCGTACGTGGCCAGCAGCGCCTGCGCCTCGATCGGGTCACCCAGCTTCGTGCCGGTGCCGTGCGCCTCGACCGCGTCCACCTCGGCCGGGGACAGCCCGGCGCCGGCCAGCGCCTCCCGGATCACCCGCTGCTGGGAAGGGCCGTTCGGCGCGGTCAGCCCGTTGGAGGCCCCGTCGGAGTTGACGGCGGTGCCGCGCACCACCGCCAGCACCCGGTGCCCGTTGCGCCGGGCGTCGGAGAGCCGCTCCAGCAGCAACAGTCCGGCGCCCTCGCCCCAGCCGGTGCCGTCGGCCGCCGCCGCGAACGGCTTGCAGCGCCCGTCGGCGGCGAGCCCGCGCTGCCGGCTGAACTCGACGAACGCGGTCGGCGTGCTCATCACCGTGACGCCGCCGGCCAGCGCGAGGGCGCACTCGCCCCGGCGCAGCGACTCCACCGCCAGGTGCAGGGCCACCAGGGCGGACGAGCAGGCGGTGTCGACGGTGACGGCGGGCCCTTCGAGGCCGAACGCGTAGGCGAGGCGGCCGGAGATGACGCTCGCCGCCGTGCCGGTGGCCAGGTAGCCCTCGGTGGTCTCGTCGTCGCCGGCGATCAGCGAGCCGTAGTCCTGGCCGTTGGTGCCGGCGAACACCCCGATCCGTTGCTGCCGCAGCGAACGCGGATCGAGGCCGGCCCGCTCGAACGCCTCCCACGCGGTTTCCAGCAGGATGCGCTGCTGGGGGTCCATGGCGGTGGCCTCGCGGGGCGCGATGCCGAACAGGCCGGCGTCGAACCGGTCGACCCCGGACAGGAAACCGCCGTCGCGGACGTACGACGTGCCGTGCCGCCCGGTGTCCGGGTCGTAGAGCGCGTCGACGTCCCAGCCGCGGTCGCCGGGGAACGGCGCCAGCGCGTCGTGTCCGCCGGCGACGAGCTGCCACAGCTCCTCCGGGCTGTCCACCCCGCCGGGGAACCGGCAGCTCATGGCCACGATGGCGATCGGCTCGCGGGCACCCTCCTCGGCCTCGCGGAGGCGCCGGTTGGCCTGGCGCAGCTCGCCGGTCATCCACTTCAGATGGTCGAGAAGCTTCTGTTCATTCGCCATGGCTGTCCCCTAGTACGCGGTGTCGGTTCCGGTGGGTGGTCATGTGGGGCTGCCGAACTCACGCTGGATCAGTTCGAGCATCTCGTCGGCGGTCGCCAGGTCCAGCCCGGCGTCGAGGTCGGCGTCGGGTTCGGGCCCGACGTTGGTACGACTCCACTTGTCGAGCAGGCCGCGCAGTCGCGCGGTGATGCCGTCCCGCTCGTCCTGGTCCGGAGCGACGCCGAACAGGAGGGCTTCCAGCCGGTCGATCTCGCTCGCCACGCTGGGGCGTTCCCGCTCGCCGGCCACCTGCGGCGCCAGGTACGCGGCGAGCGCGCCCGGCGTGGGATGGTCGAACACCAGCGTCGCCGGGAGCGGGAGTCCGGCGGCGGCGCCGAGCCGGTTGCGCAGTTCGACAGCGAGCAGCGAGTCGAATCCGAGGTCCCGGAAGGCCGACGCCGGGTCGATCCGGGCCGGGTCGCGGTGCCGCAGGACCGCGGCCGTCTCGGCGCGGACCAGGTCGAGGATCACCCGGTCGCGGTCGGCGGCGGCGGCGAGGCGGGCGCGTAGCCGCTCGGCCGGGGAATCCGGGCCGCTGTCGCCGGTGGACGGCAGGTCGGTGAGTTCGGCGAGCAGCCGGTTGGGCCGGCCCGGCCCGGTGGCCGCCGCGAACGCGGTCCAGTCGACGTCGCCCACGACGACCGCCGGGCGGTCGCCGACCACGGCGGCGCCGAAGGCCGCCATCGCCCGGCCGGCGGCCAGCGGCGTCAGGCCGAGGGCGCGGTGCCGGCCGGCGAGCGCGGGCCCGGCGGCGAGCCCGCCGTCCGCCCACGGTCCCCAGGCCAGCGCGGTCGCGGGCAGGCCACGGGCGCGCCGGTCGCCGGCCAGCGCGTCGAGGTAGCTGTTGGCCGCCGCGTAGTTCGCCTGCCCCGGGTTGCCGACCGCGCCGGCCATCGAGGAGTAGAGCACGAACATCCGCAGCGGACGGCCGGCGGTGAGGGCGTCGAGGTGTGCCGCCGGGAGGGTCTTGGCGTGCAGCACCGCGGCCAGTTGGTCGAGGGTGAGTGTCTCCAGCGGGCTGTCGGCGGTCACCCCGGCGGTGTGCACGACACCGTCGAGGGGGTGCTCGGCGGGGATGGCGTCGATGGCGGCGGCCAGGTCGGTGCGCGACGCCACGTCGCAGGCCCGCACCGTGACCGTGGTGCCGGCCGCGGTCAGCTCGCGGACGAGTTCGGCGGCGCCGGGCGCGTCCGGGCCGCGCCGGGAGAGCAGGAGCAGGTGGGGTACGCCCCGGGCGGCGAGCCAGCGGGCGGCGTGGGCACCGAGCGCGCCGGTGCCGCCGGTGATCAGCACGGTGCCGGTCGGGATGGTCGGCTCGGCCGCGTCGGCCGGCGGGGTGACCGGGCGCAGCCGGCGGGCGAGGATGCCGGCCGGCCGGAGCGCGAGTTGGTCCTCGTCCGCGTCGTCGAGCGCGGCGGCCAGCCGGCGCCGGTCGGTCTCGTCGAGGTGCTGCGGCACGTCGACGAGACCGCCCCAGTGTCGGGGCAGTTCCATGGCGGCGACCCGGCCGAGGCCCCACAGGTGGGCCTGGACGGCGTTCACCCCGTCGGCGGCGCAGGTGGCGACCGCGTTGCGGGTGAGGCACCAGAGTTTCGCCGGCCCCGGCAGGTCGGTGACCGCCTGGGCGAGCGCCACGGTGGCGGCGAGACCGGCCGGCACGTCCGGCTGGCCCGGGTGCGGCGTGGTGTCCAGCCCGAGCAGCGACAGCACGCGCAGCGGCCCGGTGCCGGTGGCCGTGGTGAGCAGAGCGGTGAAGTCGGCGCGACCGGCGGTGCCGTCGACGGTGACGGTCCGGGCGGTGGGGAAGGCGGCGACGATGTCGGCGCAGTCGACGCCGTCGGGCAGCACCAGCAGCCAGGTGCCGGCCGGCGGGGCGGTGGGTTCGGCGACCGGGATCCAGGCCTCGGCATAGCACCGGTCGTCGTCGCCCTCGTGGGCCGGCGTCCGGGGCCAGTAGCGGGTGCGGTCGAACGCGTACGTGGGCAGGTCCAGCGGGTGTTCGGGGCGGCCGACGACGGCGGTCCAGTCGATCGGCGCGCCCAGGGTCCACAGCCGGCCGGCGGCTTCCAGCAGCGTCGTGGCCTCGTCGCGGTCCTTGCGCAGCGCCGGCACGTAGGTCAGTGCCGGCGCGGCCGTCGCGGACAGCACACCCGCCGGCCCGACCTCCAGGCACCGGGTCACCCCGTGCTCCGCGAGCCACGTCATGCCGTCGTCGAACCGCACCGCCTCCCGCACGTGCCGCACCCAGTAGCCGGCAGTGAACTCCGGCACCGGCTCCCCGGTCAGGTTCGACACCACCGGGATGCGCGGCGCGGCGAAGTCGAGGTGCCCGATCGCGGCGGCGAACTCGTCGAGCATCGGCTCCATCAACGCCGAGTGGAACGCGTGCGAGACGGTGAGCCGGGTCGCCTTCGCGAACCGCGCCGCCAGCGCGTCGACCGCCTCCACCGGGCCGGAGACCACCACCGACGTCGGCCCGTTCACCGCCGCCACGTCCACCCGCTCGGCCCACTGGCTCCCCGCCTCGGCCGCCCGCGCCGCCAGCACCGCGCGCACGTCGGCCTCGGACGCCTGGATCGCCAGCATCGCCCCACCCGCCGGCAACGCCTGCATCAACCGACCCCGCGCCGCCACCAACGCCACCGCGTCGTCCAGCGACATCACCCCCGCCACGTGCGCGGCAGCGACCTCCCCGATCGAATGACCCAACAGAAAGTCCGGCCTGATGCCCCACGACCCCAGCAGCCGGAACAACGCCACCTCGACCGCGAACAACCCCGCCTGCGCAAAGACCGTCCGATGAACCGCCTCGGAATCGATCGCCTCCCGCAACGGCACATCCAACACCTGGTCGAAGCGGGCACAGATCGCATCGAACGCGTCGGCGAACACCGGAAACCGCGCCGCCAGACCCGAACCCATCCCGACCCGCTGCGCGCCCTGACCGGTGAACAGCAACGCCAGGCCGCCCGGCGACGCGACCCCGGAGATCATCGGTTCCGGTTCGGCGAGGGCGGCGGCGAAGCGTTCCGCCGTGTCCGCGACGACGACCGCGCGGTGCTCCAAGGTGGCCCGGGTGGCGGCGAGCGCCCGCGCGACGTCGGCCGGATCGGCCGACGGCGCGTACCCGGCGAGTCGCCGCGCCTGGCCGCGCAGGCCGGCGGCGGTGCGCGCGGAGAACGCCCACGCGACCGGCCCGGCCGGCCCGGCCGGCGCGGGCGCCGCGGCGGCCGGCGTCGCCTCCTCCAGGATCACGTGGGCGTTGGTGCCGCTGAGCCCGAACGAGGACACCCCGGCCCGGCGGGTCCGCCCGGGGCGGGCCCAGCCCCGGGCCTCGGTCAGCACCCGCACCGCGCCGGCCGACCAGTCGACCGCGGCGGACGGCGCGTCCACGTGCAGCGTGGCCGGCAGCACGCCGTGCCGCATCGCCAGCACCATCTTGATCACTCCCGCGACGCCGGCGGCGGCCTGGGTGTGCCCGATGTTCGACTTCACCGAGCCCAGCCACAACGGCCGGTCCGCCGGCCGGTCCTGCCCGTAGGTCGCCAGCAACGCCTGGGCCTCGATCGGATCGCCCAGCCGGGTCCCGGTGCCGTGCGCCTCGACCGCGTCCACGTCGGCCGGCGTCAGGCCGGCGTTCGTCAGGGCCTGCCGGATGACCCGCTGCTGCGCGGGGCCGTTCGGGGCGGTGAGCCCGTTCGACGCGCCGTCCTGATTGACCGCGCTGCCCCTCAACACGGCCAGCGGCTCCCGGCCGTGCTCCCGCGCCACTGAACGGCGCTCCAGCAGCAGGACGCCGACGCCCTCGCCCCAGCCGGTGCCGTCCGCCGCGTCGGCGAACGCCTTGCAACGGCCGTCCGGGGCGAGGCCGCCCTGCCTGTCGAACTCGTCGAAGGCGCCCGGGGTGGACATCACGGTGACCCCGGCGGCCAGGGCGGCGTGGCATTCCCCGGCCCGGATCGCCTGCGCCGCCAAATGCATCGCGACCAGCGACGACGAGCACGCGGTGTCCACGGTGACCGCCGGGCCTTCCAGGCCGAAGGCGTACGAGACCCGCCCGGACAGGATGGCGGCGGCGTTCCCGGTGGCGGTGTGCGACTCGACGTCGGCGCCACCGGCGGCGGCCAGCACCGCCGGATAGTCCTGACCGTTGGTGCCGGCGAACACGCCGATCCGGGCGCCGTGCACCGATCGCGGGTCGATGCCGGCGCGCTCGAAGGTCTCCCAGACCGATTCGAGCAGCAGTCGTTGCTGCGGGTCCATGGCGAGGGCCTCGCGCGGGGACACGCCGAACAGGGCGGCGTCGAAGTCGGCGGCGTCGGCGAGGAACCCGCCGACGAAGCCCGCTCCGGGTCGCCAGCCCCGGTCGGCCGGCGGCTCGGTGAGTCCGTCGACGCCGTCGCGCACGAGCGCCCACAGGTCTTCCGGGGTGCCGACGCCACCGGGGAAGCGGCAGGCCATCGCGCTGACGACGACCGGGTCGTCGTCGTCCGCGACCGGCCGGGCGGCCTCGGCCGGCTCGTCGGCACCGCCGCCGAGCAGCGCCGCCAGGTGGTCGGCCAGCACGGCCGGAGTGGGGTGGTCGAAGACGAGCGTGAGCGGCAACCGCAGGCCGGTGTCGGCGACGAGCGCGTTGCGCAGCTCGATCGCGGTCAGCGAGTCGAACCCCATGTCGTGGAAGGCGCGGCCGGTGTCGATCGCGTCGGGCATCGGGTGCCGCAGCACGGCGGCCGTCCGGGTCCGGACCAGGTCGAGCAGGGCGCGTCGCCGGTCGGCGGCGGTCAGCGTGGTGAGGTCGGCCGGCGCGGCGGTCGCGGCCGGCGGCTCGGCCAGCGAGCGCGTCGACGCGCTCGCCCGGGTCGGGGCGAACCGGGTCCAGTCGACGTCCGCGACCACGATCGTGGGGTCCTGGCACCGCAGCGCGGTGTCGAGCGCGTCGAGGGCGGTCGGCACCGGCATCGGTGACAGTCCGGCCCGGCGCAGCCGCTCCCCCACGTCCCCGGCGGCCATGCCCGCGGCGCCGGCGGCCGTCGCCTGGGGCCCCGGGACGTCGGCGGCCCAGGGGCCCCAGGCGACGGCCGTGGCCGGGAGCCCGGCGGCGTGCCGCCGCGCGGCGATCGCGTCGAGGCGGGCGTTCGCCGCCGCGTAACCGGCCTGGCCGGCGTTGCCGACGCTGCCCGCGAACGAGGAGAACAACACGAACATGTCCAGCGGCAGGTCGCGGGTCAGCTCGTCGAGGTGGACCGCCGCCACCGCCTTCGCCCGCAGGGCGGCGTCGAGCTGCGCCACGGTGAGCGACAGGAAGGTGGCATCGTCGACCACGCCGGCGGCGTGCACGACGCCGGTCAGTGGCCGCTCGGCGGGGATCGCCGCCAGCACGGCCGCGAGCGCGTCGCGGTCGCCGGCGTCGCAGGCGACGACGGTCGCCTCGCTGCCCCGCTCCGCCAGGTCCGCGACCAGTTCGGCGGCGCCGGGCGCGTCCGGGCCGCGCCGGGAGAGCAGCAGCAGACGCGGTACGCCGCGGGCGGCGAGCCGGCGGGCGACGTGCGCGCCCAGCGCGCCGGTGCCGCCGGTCACCAGGACGGTGCCGGTGGCGGCCGGAGGGGCCGGCGTGGCGGCCGGGGCGGGGGCGCGTACCAGCCGGCGGCCGAACACGCCGGACGTCCGGACGGCGGCCTGGTCCTCAGCGCCCGCGGCGAGGACCGACGCGAGACGTTGCCCGGCCCGTTCGTCCACCACGGCCGGCAGGTCGACGACGCCGCCCCAGGTGACGGGTTGTTCGATGGCTGCGACCCGGGCCAGCCCCCACACCGTGGCCGGCACGTCGGCGCGCAGCGGGTCGGACCGTCCGACCGAGACCGCGCCCCGGGTCAGGCACCACACCGGCGCGTCGATCCCGGCCGCCGCGAGCGCCTGGATGCCCGTCACGGTCAGGGCCAGCCCGGACGGTACGGCGGTGAGGTCCGGCAGCGGGTCCTCGGCGAGCCCGGTGAGCAGCACGACACCGGCGAGGGCGGTGCCGTCGAGGTCGTGGAGGCGTTCGGTCAGGTCGTGCGGCGTGGACACCGCGACGTCCAGAACGTCGGCGCCCTGGCCGCGCAGCGCGTCGAGGACGGATCCGGCCGGCGTGCCCGCGGCGACGACGGCGAGCCAGCGGCCGGGGAGCCGGGCCGGGGGCAGGTTGAGCGGGGTCCAGCTCTCCCGGTAGCGCAGCCCGTCGACGAGTGTGGCGCAACGCTGGTCCCGGCGCCAGGCGGCCAGCGCGGGCAGCACCGAGCCGAGCGTGTCGGAGGTGACGTTCAGGTCACCGGCGAGTTGGGCGACGTCGCCGCGGTCGACCGCGGCCCAGAAGCGCGCCTCGCCGGGGGCGTCGGGCGGAGTCGGTGCGGCGGTCGACGGCGCCGGCCAGTAGGACCGCCGCTGGAACGGGTAGGTGGGCAGGTCGACGTGTCCCGCCGGCGGCAGGATCGCCGCCCAGTCCACCGACACCCCGACGGTCCACAGCCGCCCGGCGGCGGCCAGCAACGCGGTGACCTCGTCGCGGTCCTTGCGCAACGCCGGCACACAGGTCAACTCCGGGGCGGCCGTCGCCGACAACACACCCGCCGGTCCGACCTCCAGGCACCGGGTCACCCCGTGCTCCGCGAGCCAGGACATGCCGTCGTGGAAGCGCACCGCCTCCCGCACGTGCCGCACCCAGTAGTCGACGGTGAACTCCTCGACCGGCTCACCGGTCAGGTTCGACACCACCGGGATGCGCGGCGCGGCGAAGTCGACGTGCCCGATCGCCGCGGCGAACTCGGCCAGCATCGGCTCCATCAACGACGAGTGGAACGCGTGCGACACCGTCAGGCGCGTCGCCTTCGCGAACCGCGACGCCAGCTCCTCGATCGTCTCCACCAGCCCGGACAGCACCACCGACGTCGGCCCGTTCACCGCCGCCACGTCCACCCGGTCGGCCCACCGGCTCCCCGCCTCGGCCGCCCGCGCCGCCAGCACCGCGCGCACGTCGGCCTCGGACGCCTGCACCGCCAGCATCGCCCCACCGGACGGCAGCGCCTGCATCAACCGACCGCGAGCGGCGACCAGCGTGACCGCGTCGTCCAGCGACATCACCCCGGCGACGTGCGCGGCGGCGATCTCACCGATCGAGTGACCCAACAGGTAGTCCGGGGCGACCCCCCACGACTCCAGCAACCGGAACAACGCGACCTCGACCGCGAACAACCCCGCCTGCGCGTGCACCGTCCGATGGATCGCCTCGGAACTAAGGGCCTCCCGCAGGCCCTCGAACCGGTCCACGATCGCGTCGAACACCTCCGCGAACACCGGGAACCGCCCCGCCAACCCGACACCCATCCCGACCCGCTGCGCGCCCTGACCGGTGAACAGGAACGCCAGCGCGCCCGGCGTGACGACCCCGGTCTCGGCCCCGTCGCCGACCAGCACGGCCCGATGGTCGAAGACGACCCGCGAGCGGATCAACGCCGCACCGGCCCGCGCCGGATCCAGGTCCGGCCGCTCGGCGAGGAAGTCCCGGATCCGCTCGATCTGGGCCCGCATCGCCGCGGCGTCGGGCGCCGAGAGCACCAACGGCACCGGCCCGCCGGCCCGCACCGGCTCGGCCGTGACGACGGCCGGCGGCGCCTCCAGCACGACGTGCGCGTTGGTCCCGCTGATCCCGAACGAGGACACCCCGGCCCGCCGGGCCCGGCCGGTCTCCGGCCACGCACACGGCTCGCGCAGCAGCTCGACCGCGCCGCCGGCCCAGTCGACGTGCGGCGTCGGCTCGTCGACGTGCAGCGTCCGGGGCAGGAGCCCGTGCCGCATGGCCAGCACCATCTTGATGATCCCGCCGACGCCCGCGGCAGCCTGGCTGTGGCCGATGTTCGACTTCAGCGAGCCGAGCCGCAGCGGACGGTCGGCGGGACGGTTCCGCCCGTACGCCGCGATGATCGCCTCGGCCTCGATCGGGTCGCCGAGCGTCGTTCCGGTGCCGTGCGCCTCGACCGCGTCGACGTCCCGCGGCTCCAGCCCGGCCGCCTCCAGCGCGGCGGCGATCAGGCGTTGCTGGGACAGGCCGTTCGGGGCGGTCAGCCCGTTCGAGGCGCCGTCCTGGTTGACCGCGCTGCCGCGGACCACCGCCAGGATCGGGTGCCCGTTGCGCTGGGCGTCGGAGAGCCGTTCGAGCACCAGCAGCCCCGCCCCCTCCGACCAGCCGGTGCCGTCGGCGGCGGCGGCGAACGACTTGCACCGGCCGTCGGGGGCGAGACCGCGCTGCCGGCTGAAGTCGACGAACGTGCCCGGCGTCGCCATCACGGTGACGCCGCCGGCCAGCGCCGTCGTGCACTCGCCCCGGCGCAGCGCCTCCGCGGCCAGGTGCACGGCCACCAGCGACGACGAGCAGGCCGTGTCCACGGTGACCGCCGGGCCTTCGAGGCCGAACGTGTACGCGACCCGACCCGAGACGACGCCGCCGGCGACACCGATCGCGGCGTACCCGTCGAGGTCCGGGGTGTCCGAGCCGGCGAGCAGCGTCTGGTAGTCGTGGTACATGACGCCGGTGAACACGCCGGCCCGGGTGCCGCGCACGGTGCGCGCGTCGATGCCGGCCGACTCGAACGCCTCCCAGGCCGTTTCGAGCAGGATCCGCTGCTGCGGGTCCATCGCCAGGGCCTCACGCGGCGAGATGCCGAAGAACTCCGCGTCGAACGCGTCGGCGTCGTGCAGGAAACCGCCCTCGGTGGCGTACGTGGTGCCCGGCCGGTCGGGGTCGGGGTCGTAGAGCGCGTCGGTGTCCCAGTTCCGGTTGGCCGGGAACCCGGTGACCGCGTCCCCGCCCTCGGCGACCAGCCGCCACAACTCGTCCGGCCCGGTCACCCCGCCCGGGTAGCGGCAGCTCATCCCAATGATCGCGATCGGCTCGCCGGCCGCCGCCACGACCGGGGTCGCGGCCGGGGCCGACGACACGGCCGGCGCGCCCAGGCGCTCGGCGAGGTAGTCGGCGACGGCGTTCGGGGTGGGATAGGTGAACACCAGGGTCGCGGGCAGGCTGAGCCCGGTCGCCCGGGCCAGCCGGTTGCGCAGCTCGACCGCGGTGAGCGACTCGAAGCCGAGGTCGGCGTGCACCCGGTCCGGGTCGACGGCCGCCGGCGACGCGTGCCCGAGGACCGCCGCCGCCTCGGCGCGTACCAGATCGAGCAGCCGACGACGGCGCTCGGCCGGGTCGTCCGCGGTGAACGCCGGGGACGCCCCGGTCGCGGCGGCCCGCCGGGTCGGCTGCCGGACCAGGCCGCGCAGCAGGGCCGGGACGGGTTCACCGCGGGTGCCGATCCGGGCCGCCACCGCGTGCGCCGGGCCGGACCGCAGCACGGCGTCGAAGAGCGCCAGGCCGTCCTCGGTGGACAGCGTGCCGCCGAGCCGGGTGACGTCGCGGCCGGTGAGCTGCCCGGTCATCGCGGACGTCTCGGCCCAGAGCCCCCAGCCGATCGAGGTGCCGGCCAACCCCTGGCCTCGCCGCAGTGCGGCGAGGCCGTCGAGGAAGCCGTTGGCGGCCGCGTAGTTGGCCTGCCCGGCGGTGCCCAGCGTCGCGGCGACGGACGAGAACATCACGAAGAAGTCCAGGTCCGTCCCCGCCGTCAGCTCGTGCAGGTGCAGCGCGGCGTCGGCCTTGCCGCCGAGCACCCGGTCCAGCCGGTCGGCGGTCATCGCGGTCAGCACGCCGTCGTCGAGCGTGCCGGCGCAGTGCACCACGCCGGTGAGGTCGATCCCGGCGATCACGGCGGTCAGCGCGGCCCGGTCGGCGGCGTCGCAGGCGACCACCGTGGCCTCGGCCCCGAGGGCGCCCAGCCGCTCGACCAGTCCGGCCGCGTCCGGCGCCGCCACGCCCCGACGGCTGGTCAGCACCAGCCGGCGTACGCCGTGGGCGGTGACCAACCGCTCGGCGACAAGCGCGCCCAGCACGCCGGTGCCGCCGGTGACGAGCACCGTGCCGCCGGTGGCGGGCGTGTCCTCGGCGGCGGTGACGGCCAGCCGGGTCAACCGCGGCACGTGGGCGACGCCGTCGCGCAGGGCGACCTGCGGTTCGTCCGCGGGCAGCGGCTGCCCGCCGAGGTCGCCGTCGGTGTCGACGAGCAGCAGGCGCCCGGGGTGTTCGGTCTGCGCCGACCGCACCAGCCCCCAGACCGCCGCGCCGGCCGGGTCGGTGACCGGGCCGCCGACCGGCACCGCGCCGTTCGTCACGATCACCAGCGGCTCGTCGCGGTCACCGCCGACGTGCTCCTGGATCGCGGTGAGGACCCGGGCGAGTCGCTCCCGCAGCGGACCGTCGGCCCACAGCACCGTCCCGGCGGCCACGGTGGCCGGGGCGTCCGACGGCGTCCAGCGCACCTCGAACAACGCCTCGCGCAGCGCCGAGGCGGCGGCGGTGAGCGCCGCCGGCGACACCGGGCGGAAGGTGAGCGCGTCGACCTCGGCGACCGGCGCGCCGGCGGCGTCGGCGAGCGACACCGCGACGGTGTCCGCGTCGACCGGGCTGATCCGGGCCCGCAGCCGGGTCGCGCCGGTGGCGTACAGTCGCACGCCGGACCAGGCGAAGGGCAGCACGGCGCCGTCGAAGGCCAGCAGCGCGCCGTGCAGGGCCGCGTCGAGCAGCGCGGGGTGCAGCCCGAACCGGTCGAGTCCGGCGGCGGCCCCGGCCGGCAGCTCCACCTCGGCGTACGTGTCGTCGCCGGCGCGCCAGGCCCGGCGCAGCCCGCGGAACGCCGGGCCGTATCCGTAACCGGCGGCGGCCCGCTCGGCGTAGAAGTCGCTCAGATCCAGCTCGTCCGCGCCGGCCGGCGGCCACGCGGTCAGCCCGGCGTCGCCCGGCGGGCCCGGTTCGGCCACCGTGCCGGTGGCGTGCACCGTCCAGTCCGGCCCGTCCGGCGCCCGCGAGGCGATCCGGAGCGCGCCGTCCTCGACGATCACCTGGATCGCGACGTCGCCGGTGGCCGGCAGGACCAGCGGGGCCTGCAGGGTCAGCTCGCCGAGGCCGGGCACGGCCTGCAACGCGATCTCGGCGAACGCCGCCCCCGGCAGCAGGGTCTGCCCGAGCACCGCGTGGTCGGCCAGCCAGGGCAGGGCCGCCGTCGACAGGGTGCCGTGCCACAGGGCGCCGGCGCCGGCCAGGCTGATCGGCTCGCCGAGCAACGGACCGTGCGGCTCCAGCCAGAACCGCTGCCGTTGGAACGGGTAGGTGGGCAGCTCGCCGACTGGGCCGTCGCCGGTCACCGCCCGCCAGTCGACGTGCCCGCCGAGGGTCCACAGGTCACCGGCCGAGCGCAGCATCCGGGCCAGGCCGCCCTCGCCCCGGCGCAGCGAGCCGACGGCCACGCCGCCGCGTTCGCCGATTCCCGCGGTCAGCACCGGATGCGGGCTGACCTCGATGAACGTCCGGTGGCCGGCGGCGATCAGGCCGGTCACGACGTCGTCGAAGCGCACCGGGCGACGCAGGTTCTCGAACCAGTACGCCGCGTCCAGCTCCGCCGGGTCGATCCGCTCGCCGGCCACGGTGGAGTGCATCGACAGCGTGCCCGCCCGCGGGGTCACCCCGTCGAACGCGGCCAGCAGCTCCGCCCGCAGGCCGTCGACGTGCGCACTGTGCGAGGCGTAGTCCACCGGCACCCGCCGGCACCACACCCCCTGCTGCGCGCACCGGGCCTCGACGGCGTCCACGCCGGCCACGTCGCCGGAGAGCACCACCGACGCCGGGCCGTTGGTCGCCGCGACCGACACCCCGGCGACATCCTCGATCAGCGCGGTCACCGCAGCGGGGTCCGCGGCCACCGCGAGCATCCCACCGGTGCCGGCGATCGCCCGCAGCGCCGCCGCGCGCACCGCCACCACCCGGGCGCCGTCCGGCAGCGACAGGATCCCGGCCACCACCGCCGCCGCGATCTCGCCCTGCGAGTGCCCGACCACCCCGGCGAGCTCGACGCCGAACGTCCGCCACACCTCGGCCAGCGACACCATCACCGCCCACAGGGCCGGTTGCACCACGTCGACGCGCAGCAGCCAGCTCTCGTCGGCCGACGCCAGGACGTCGAGCAGGGACCAGTCCACGTGCGGGGCCAGGGCCGCCGCGCACTCGGCGATCCGGGCGGCGAAGACCGGCGACTCGGCCAGCAGGTCGGCGGCCATGCCGAGCCACTGGGCGCCCTGACCGGGGAAGACCAGGACGACGCCGCCGTCGGCGGGGCCCGCCGCGCCGGCCGGTTCCACCGCGGCCAGGCCGGCCAGCAGGTCGTCCCGGTCGGTGCCGACCACCACCGCCCGGTGCTCCAGCACCGCGCGCGTCGACACCAGCGCCCGGGCCACCGCGGCCAGGTCGAGTTCCGGCCGCCCGGCGACGAACCCGGCCAGTTCGCGGGCCTGCGCGGCCAGGGCCTCCGCCGACCGGCCCGACAGCGACCACGGCAGCGCCGGGCCGGCCGCCACGGGCGACGCGACGCCGGCCGCGACCGGTGCCTCCTCCACGATCACGTGCGCGTTCGTGCCGCTGATGCCGAACGAGGAGACGCCCGCGCGGCGGACCCGGCCGACCTCGGCGGCCCAGTCCCGCGGCTCGGTCAGCAGCCGCACCGCCCCGGACGACCAGTCGACGTGCGCGGACGGCGCGTCCACGTGCAGCGTCGCCGGCAGCACGCCGTGCCGCATCGCCAGCACCATCTTGATCACGCCGGCGACGCCGGCGGCGGCCTGGGTGTGTCCGAGGTTCGACTTCACCGAGCCGAGCAGCAGCGGCCGGTCCGGCGAGCGGTCCTGCCCGTAGGTCGCCAGCAACGCCTGCGCCTCGATCGGGTCGCCCAGCCGGGTTCCGGTGCCGTGCGCCTCGACCGCGTCCACGTCGGTCGGCCGCAGCCCCGCGTTGGCCAGGGCCTGGCGGATCACCCGCTGCTGCGACGGTCCGTTCGGCGCGGTCAGGCCGTTGGACGCGCCGTCGGAGTTGACCGCCGTGCCGCGCAGCACCGCGAGGACCTCGTGGCCGTTGCGGCGGGCGTCGCCGAGCCGCTCCAGCACCAGCACCCCGGCGCCCTCGCCCCAGCCGGTGCCGTCCGCGGCGTCGGCGAACGCCTTGCACCGCCCGTCCGGCGCGAGGCCACCCTGCCGGGAGAACTCGGTGAAGATGCCCGGGGTCGACATCACCGTCACGCCGCCGGCCAGGGCCAGGTCGCACTCGCCGGAGCGCAGCGCCTGCCCGGCCAGGTGCAGTGCGACGAGCGACGACGAGCACGCCGTGTCGACGGTCATCGCCGGGCCCTCCAGCCCGAGCGTGTACGCGATCCGCCCGGACGCGACGCTGATCGTGGTGCCGGTCAGCACCTGACCCTCGACCGCGCCGGACGCCTCGTGCAACCGCGGCCCGTACTCCTGGGCCATCGCGCCGACGAACACGCCGGTCGCGGTGCCGCGCAGCGAACGCGGGTCCAGCCGGGCGTGCTCCAGCGCCTCCCACGCGGTCTCCAGCAGCACCCGCTGCTGCGGGTCCATCGCCAGCGCCTCGCGCGGCGAGATGCCGAAGAAGGCCGCGTCGAAGTCGGCGGCGTCGGTCAGGAACCCGCCGGCCGAGCCGGACGGCAGGTCGACGGTCCAGCCGCGGTCGGTCGGCAGCCCGGTGACCGCGTCGACGCCGCCGGCCACCAGCCGCCAGAACTCGGCCGGGCCGTGCGCGTCGCCGGCGTACCGGCAGCCGATGCCGACCACGGCGATCGGCTCGCTGCCGGGGGCCACGGCGGCGGTGACCGGGCGGACGGCGTCGCCGGCGCCGGCGGCGCGGCTGCCCAGGTGCCGGGCCAGTCGGCGCGGTGTCGGATGGTCGTAGAGGGCGGTGGTGTCCAGCTCGACGCCGGTGGCGCCGACCAGTTGGTTGCGCAGCTCGACCGCGGTCAGCGAGTCGAAGCCGAGGCCGCGGAACGTCCGGTCGGCGTCGACGGCATCCGGCCCGGCGTGGCCGAGGATGGCCGCCGCGTGGGCGCGGACCAGGTCGAGCGGGTCCGCCGACAGCGGTGTCGCCGCGACCGGGCGGGTCGGCCGGGTGGGCAGGGTGGCCGGGTCGTCGGTGATCCAGAACCGGTCGCGCTGGAACGCGTACGTGGGCAGCGCGACCCGGGGCCCGGCCGGCGCGCCGAGCACGCTGTCCCAGTCCGGCTCGGCGCCGGAGGCCGCGAGGGTGGCGACCGAGGTGTGGAAGCGGTCCAGGCCGCCGTCGTCGCGGCGCAGCGTCGGCACCGCGACCAGGTCGAGGCCGGCCTCGGCGGCGGTGTCCCGGACGCTGTGCACCAGTGTCGGGTGCGGGCTCACCTCGACGAAGAACCGGAAGCCGTCGGCGGCCAGGCCGCGCACCGCGGCCTCCAGCTCGACGGTACGGCGCACGTTGTCGTACCAGTAGTTCGCGTCGAGTTCGGCGGTGTCGACCCAGCGGTCGAGCGCGGTGGACCAGAACGGCACCGTGCCGGTGCGCGGTCGCAGTTCGGCCAGCGCGTCGAGCAGTTCGTCGCGGCACTCGTCGACCTGCGCGGTGTGTGAGGCGAAGCCGGCCCGTACCCGGGTGGCCTGGAGGTCGTGCGCGACGCAGTGCGCGACCAGCTCGTCCAGGGCGTCGTGAGCGCCGCCCACGACCACCGCCCGCGACCCGTTGACGGCGGCGATCTCGATCCGGCCGTCCCAGCCGGCGATCAGCTCGCGCACCTCGTCGCGGGTCAGCGTCAGCGCGACCATGCCGCCGCGCCCGACGAGCCGGGTGTAGATCAGGCTGCGCAGCGCGATCACCCGGCACGCGTCGTCGAGGGTGAGCCCACCGGCCACGTACGCCGCGGTCACCTCGCCCTGGGAGCTGCCGGCGGTCGCCGCCGGCTCGACGCCGTGCGCCCGCCACATCGCGGCCAGCGCCGCGCGGACCGCGAACAGGTACGGCTGGAGCACGTCGAGGCGGTCGGCCGGGGGCGCCCCGTCGACGCCGAGCGCCACGTCCAGCAGGGACCAGTCGACGTAGGGGCGCAGGGCCCGGTCGCACGCCTCGAACTCGCGGGCGAACACCGGTGACTGGTCGAGCAGGGCCCGGGCCATGCCGTCCCACTGCGAGCCCTCGCCGGAGAACACGAACACGATCCGGCCGGGCCGGGCGGTGCCGGTGACGACGCCGGTGGCGGGCAGCCCGCCGGCCAGCGCGCCGAGCCCGTCGAGCAGCTCGGCCCGGTCCCGCCCGAGGACCGCCGCGCGGTGCTCGAAACCGGTACGGGTGTGCACCAGCGCGCGGGCGACGGCGAGGTCGCTGCGGTCCGGGTCGGCGCCGGCGGCGAGCCGGGCGGCCTGCTCGCGCAGCGCCTCCGGCGTGCGGGCCGACACCATCCAGGGCACCAGCCCGGCAGTCCCGACGCCGGCCGCCGTGCCGGGGACATCGCCGCCGGCCGCCGGGGCCGTGACCGCCCGGGCGACAGCGCCGCGATCCGCCGGGTCCGTGGTCGCGCCGACGGCCTCGCCGTGCGCCGGGTCGGTGGCCGGCGCCGGGCCTTCGGCGAGGACGACGTGGCAGTTGGTGCCGCCCATGCCGAACGAGCTGACACCGGCGACGAGCGGACCGGCGCCGGGCCACTCGCCGCGTTCCGTCTGGACCCGCAGGCCGAGCCGCCGCAGCGGGATGCTCGCCGGGGGTGCGGTGAAGTGCAGGCTGGGCGGCAGTTCGCGGTGGCTGATGGCGAGCACGGTCTTCAGCAGGCCGGCGATCCCGGCGGCGCCTTCGAGGTGACCGATGTTGGTCTTGACCGAACCGATCCGCAGCGGTTCGCCGGTGCGGCCGGCGCCGAGCACCGAGCCGAGCGCGGCGGCCTCGATCGGGTCACCGAGGGCGGTGCCGGTGCCGTGCAGCTCGACGTAGCGCACCTGGTCCGGGGCGAGGCCGCTGCGGCGGTGCGCCGCCCGCAGCACCCGCGCCTGCGCCTCCTCGACGGGGGTGACCAGGCTCTCGCCACCGCCGTCGTGGTTCACCGCGCTGCCGCGGATCACGCAGTGCACGGTGTCGCCGTCGGCCACTGCCGCGGTCAGCGGCTTGAGCACGAGCACCACGGCGCCCTCGCCGCGCACGATGCCGTTGGCGGACGCGTCGAACGCGGCACACCGCTGGTCGGGTGAGAGCGCGCCGAACGCGGAGAGCGCCAGGGTGCTCTCCGGGGCGAGGTTGAGCTGCACGCCGGCCGCCAGCGCGACGTCCGCCTCGCCGGAGCGCAGGCTCTGCACGGCGAGGTGCACGGCCACCAGCGAGGACGCCTGCCCGGCGTCGACGGTCACGCTCGGGCCGGTGAAGCGGAAGGCGTAGGACACCCGGTTGGCGATCACGCCCCGGTTCAGGCCGGTGGTGGTGTGCTGGCCGATCGGGGTGCCGCCGCCGCGCTGCGCGATGGTCGCGTAGTCGCCGCCGGTCGCCCCGGCGAACACCGCGGTGGCGCTGCCCCGCAGGTCGGCCGCGGTGATTCCGGCCCGCTCCAGTGCCTCCCAGCTCAGCTCCAGCACCAGGCGCTGCTGCGGGTCCATGGCCGCGGCCTCGCGCGGGGCGATGTCGAAGAACCCGGCGTCGAAGCGGTCGACGTCGTCGAGCCAGCCGCCCCTCGGGCGGTCCGGGCCGGCCGGCCAGCGGTCCGGCGGGGCCTCGCGGACGGCGTCGACGCCGTCGCGCAGCAGCTGCCAGAACTCGTCGGGGGAGGCAGCGCCGGGCAACCGGCACGCCAGCCCGACAACGGCGATGGGATCGTTGTCGGGGCTGCGGTTCTCGGACATCGGCGCCTCGAATTCGGTCCGGCGGACGGCAACCGTCACGGCGACGGGCGATATCCCGAACACTATGAATGCCCTGATCACGGACCAACCCCTAGGCGAGGTGGCAGCCCCTCACCGCACCGCCGAATAAGGGGGCGGGGCAGGCATCACCACGATGCCTGCCCCGCCCCCGTTCGGCGGTCGCCGGGTCAGACCGGTTCGAGCTCGCGGCCGTCGGCCGACGACGGCGCGCCGGCGCGTCCGGCCCGGTTGTTGACCTTGGTCATGATGGCCCGGGCGTACAGGGCGACGCCGGCCAGGATGCTGACCACGGCGATCGGCACGCCGTAGAGGGGCCGCACGTACATCGCCAGGAACCACGACTTGACCTGGATGTCGGCCAGGATGAACACCAGCGGGATGATCCCCTGCGGGATCAGCAGGATCGACCCGAGGCCCCAGCTCAGCCCTTCGACCGTGCCGCCCTTCCTGGCCGCCTCACCGTCGGCGGCGGCGCGGACCACTGTGGGTCGGCCGGTGCGCATGGTGTGCAGCAGGTCGGACCCGTCCGCGCTGAGCTTGCGAACCGCCGCACCGCCGAGCACCCAGGCGACGACGATGCCGGTGAGCACGCCGACCGGCACCCCGGCCCAGGTCAGCCACGGCTGGTCGAACCGGGTGCCGAGATAGACCAGGGCGAGCGCCGGCGCCGGCGGCAGCAGCCCGACCCAGAACAGGACGTTGGACTGGCCGGTGGTGTCGGCGCGCTCCAGCGGGTTGCTCGGCCGCTTGTGCGCGTCGGGGCCCGGGACCATGCCGAACACCGACGAATAGATGATCAGGCCGGCGCCGCCGCCGAGCAGCGCGGGCACCGCGGCGGCGACCCACGGCCAGGTCCAGGTCAGACCGCTCCACCAGACGAACGCGACGCTCGCCACGACGGCCGGCGGCGTGAAGACGAGCAGGTACGCCCACTGCCGGCCCCGCACGTCGGCGCGCTGGGTGCCGGTGGTCATCGTCTGCCACAGCGCCGTGCCGTCCTGGCTGTAGAGGTTGCAGGCCGAGGTGATGGCGAAGAGCGCGAGCGCCGGGCCGGCCCAGGGCAGCAGGAGCCGGGCGTCGAAGGTCAGCGGCAGCAGCACGGTGCCCAGCGCCCAGACGATCGGCACGACCGCGGTCGTGGTCCGCAACGGATCACGCCACCAGGTGCGCAGCTCCTTGCGGACGACCGCGCCGGTCGGGCCGCCGCCTACCGGGGCGCGGCCCGCGCTGCCCCGGATGGTGACCCGGGCCCGGCGCGGGTTGCCCAGCTCGACCGACCAGACGAGCAGCAGCAGCACGCAGAGCACGGCCAGGCCGGCCGGTGCGGCGAGGGCGAGCGGCCAGTCCCCGCGGCCGGCGGCGTCCACCGCCACCACGCCCCAGCTCGACGGGATCGCCCGCAGCGTGACGGTGGTGGTGTGGGAGAACCCGGTTTCGAGGATGTCGGAGTACATCACCGCCACGACGATCATCCAGCCGGACTGGGTGAGCACGAGCATCGCCGCGAACAGCACCCCGGTGATCGCCGCACCCACCCGGGACGCCGCGACCACACCGAACAGCGCGTAGACCACCCGGGACAGCAGCACCACGAAGATCAGTTGCAGGGCGGCGACCGGCACCGCCAGCAACGCCGGGACGAGACCCTGCCGCGCGGCGTACGTGATCAGGGCGAGGAAGCCCAGCGCGGTGACCGCGGTGGTGATGCCGACGAACGCCGCACCCAGCAACCCCACCGCGAGCCGGCGGCGCGGCACCGGCAGCAGCGTGAAGTGGTCGGCGCGCAGCACCGCCGAGCCGCCCCACAGCGGGCCGATCAGCCAGCCGAGCGTCCACATTGCGAACACGCCCGCCAGCAGGTCGCCCAGCACGTCGCCGTTGGGCAGGTCGACCAGGGAGAGCCAGATGGTGGCGGCGGCGAACAGCAGGCCGAATACCGCGCCGACGAGCATCCAGGCGGCCCGGCCGCCGGTCATCGAGTTCTTGATGATCGACAGCTTCATCCGGATCAGGACGCCAGCCACGACAGCCCCTTCCGGGTGTGCTCGTCGCCGCCGACCAGGCGCACGAACGTCTGCTCCAGGGTGGTGTCGCCGCGCACCTCGGCGAGTGGACCGGCCGCCACGACCTTCCCCGCGGCCATGATGGCCACGGTGTCGCACAGCTGCTCGACCAGCGGCATCACGTGGCTGGAGAGCACCACCGAGCCACCGGCGCCGACGAAGCCGATCAGGATCGCCTTGAGCGCCGCCGCGGAGACCGGGTCGACGGCCTCGAACGGCTCGTCCAGCACCAGCAGCCGGGGCCCGTGCAGCAGGGCGGTGGCGAGCCCGATCTTCTTGCGCATGCCGGTGGAGTAGTCGACGACCAGGGTGCGCTCCGCCGAGCCGAGTTCCATCACGTCGAGCAGTTCCTGGACCCGGCCGGCCAGCACGTCGGCCTCGATGCCGCGCAACTGCCCGACGTACGTCAGCAGTTCGCGTCCGGTCAGCCGCTCCGGCATGGAGAGCCCGTCGGGCAGCACACCCATCAGCGTCTTCGCCTCGACCGGGTCGGACCACACGTCCACGCCGAACACCTGCGAGGCGCCCTCGTCGGGTCGTAGCAGCCCGACGGCCATGGACAACGACGTGGTCTTGCCCGCCCCGTTCGGGCCGACCAGTCCGAAGAAGGAGCCCTGCGGCACCACCAGGTCGACGTGGTCGACAGCGGTGTTCGCGCCGAACTCCTTGTGCAGGCCGGACAGACGCAACGCCGCCGGCCGGCCATCCACATCAGGACTTTCCACTGCGGCGTACTGAGTGGTCGATGGCTCCATGATTCCCCTCGATGTCGCTAGGTGGCGGGCCCAGTTTGCCCGACTTGCGCTGCATATGGAAGCGCCTTCACACACTGTGGATCCACTGCGCTCACCCGGTGGAGAGAGGGAAGTGCAGCATGCCGTGGATGATGAACGAGTCGCGGCGTCGGGGCTCGCCCGCCACGCGCAGGTCGGGCAGACGGGTCGCGATCGCCCGGAACGCCGCCTCGGCCTCGACCCGGGCCAGCGGCGCGCCGAGACAGTAGTGGATGCCGGCCGAGAAGGACAGCGTGTCGGCGGCGCTGCGGCGGGTGATGTCGTAGCGGTGCGGGTCGTCGAAGACGGCCGGATCACGGTTGGCGGCGGCGGCGAGGATCGCGAGTTCGCCGTCGACCGGAAGGATCTCCCCGGCGAGTTCGATCTCCTGGTGGGCGACCCGGCGATACTGCTGCACCGGCGGGTCGAACCGCAACGTCTCCTCGACCACGCCCGCCGCCAGGCCCGCCGGGTCGGCGCGGAGCATGTCCCACTGCTCCGGGTTGGCGAGCAGCGCCCGCACGCCGTTGCCGATCAGGTTGACAGTGGTCTCCGAGCCGGCGAGCGGCAGGAACATGCACAGCGGCTCCAGCTCGTCCATGGTCAGCCTGCCGTCGTCGATCGCGGGCAGCATCTGGCTGATCAGGTCGTCACCGGGGTTCTCCTGCCGCAGCTTGATGATGCCGCGGAACATGTCGGTCAGCTCGTCGATCGCCAGATCCACCCCGCGCACCTTGTGGAACGAGACCACGCCGTCGAGCAGGGGCGCGATGCGCCGGCTCAGCCGCGAGAAGCGCGGCCGGAGGTCGTCCGGGATGCCGACGAGGTCGGCGATCACCGTGACCGGCAGCTTCTGCGCGAACTCGGTCATCAGGTCGAACGCGGAGCCGTCGGTGGGCAGCTCGTCGATGAACTGGGCGCAGAGCTGGTCCGCCCGGTCCCGCCACCTGCCGGCCATCCGCGGGTTGAGCGCCGGGATGGTGAGCTTGCGCAGGCGGGCGTGGTTCGGCGGGTCCAGTCCGAGTATCGAGTTGTCGAAGTTCATGAACTCCGGCACCTTCTGCCCGTCGGCCAGCCGCACCCCGAACCGGCGGTCCCGCAGCACCTTGTTGGCGATCTGGTGATCGGTCGTCACCCACGTGCCGAGCGCGCTGCGCGGCAGCGGCCCGAGCGCGCGGATCTGCTCGTAGACCGGATAGGGGTCGGCCGGCCCCCGCAGCAACCGGGCGTAGAGGTCCCCCTGGTCGGCGGCCTTCTCCAGGATGTCGTAGTAACCCGCCATCCGCGCGCGCAGCCCGGCGTCCGGAAGTGTCGTCATCACCAACCTCCAGGGGCGACTCGGTCCGAAAGCCACCATAAGGACCAACCCACCCCTAGCCGGAACCCCAGAAATCCCGCCCACGCCACGCCCGCCGGACGGCGACGGCGGGCGGGTCCGTCGAGCGGACCGGCCCGCGGTCGGGGGCCCTCGGGTCAGCAGCCGAGCCGGCGGCCGGCCAGGGCGACGTCGTCGATCCAGAGGTCGAACTCGCCCGGCGTCGTGCCGGCCTGATAGAGCTGCCAGCCGATCTTCACCGTGTCGACCGCCGGCAGGACGAAGGGCACGTCGTTGCCGCCGTGTTCGGTGGTGGAGGCGGTCAACTCCGGGTTCGCCACGCCGTCGAGCCACACCGCCACCCGGTTGTCGGTCGCGTCCAACTTCCACTCGACGCACTGCCAGGCGTCCTCGGTGACCGGGGCGGACTCTCGCCAGTTCGTCCAGTCGCCGGTCGGTCCGCCGTCCGCGCCGACACCCCAGAAGGTTCCCGGGACCGTGGGCGCGTACTGGCCGCCGACCGGCCGGACGACCTCCGCGCTGCCGGCGCCGGTCGCCTCCACCAGCGTGAAGTGTGCCCAGTCCGGGGCGGTGGGGAAGGCGTCGACGCGCAGACGCATCCGACCGTAGAGCCCGGTGGCCGGCGCGGCGACGTCGTCGACACGCAGGAAGGCGCGCCCGTTGTCGACCGTGTGCACGTGCAGCACCTGGTTGCCGCGACGGGCCCGCTCGACGGTGAGCGTGCCGCGACGGGTGTCGACCCCCCAGTTCACCGTGCTGGGCCCGCCGACGGGAAGTCGCTCGAAGTCCTCACAGAACACCAGGCCACGGTGACACGAGCGGGCGGAGGCGGCCGACGCGCCGGTCGGAACGCTGCCGGCCGCGGCACCGAGGAGCAGGGCGGCGGTGCACACCGCGAGAAAGCTACGCATGGTCGTCCTCCACGACGGCCGGCTCCCGCAGCGCGGAACCGGACCGGTTGATGCCGGGATGCTCTCGTTCGCACCGCTGGCGATCGGAGCCATTCGAGCACGACCGCGCGCGACTCCGCAACATCGACGTTCATCATCATCAGAGTTTGTCGCCCGGCGAGCGGACCCGCCGCGGCGTCCACCGCCGACACCCGGATCGAACGCCGATCCGACCCCACCGCGGTACGCCGACTGAAGGCCACGGCCGCCAGCGATCTCACCATCGGCGGTGCCAAGCTCGCGGCGCAGGCCATCCGGGCCGGGTTGGTCGACGAGTGCCAGTTGTTCGTTTTGCCCGTCGTCGTCGGCGGGGCAAGCCGGGGCTGCCGACCGGCATGCGCGTCCCAGCAGCGACGGGTCGGGCACGGGCTCCGCGACCAGGTTGTGCGGCCCGTGCTGCCTACGGGCGACCTGCCTGGGTCGAGAGGAACCGCGCCGGTGTACGGCTGCCAGAGACCTCGGTCAGGCGCCGGTGTAGGCGAAGGCGGCCCAATGCCTCGGATCGGCGTACGGACACTCGTCGAACCCGCCGGGCGGATCGATGTCGGTCAGGAGCGCGGTCAGGTCGGCCCGGGTCGCGGTGCGGAGCCAATGCTGGGCGTGGTTCAGTGCGACAGCCGGTTCGTGCCCCTCCTGGCACCACAGATGGTAGAACGCGGTCATCAGATAGGTGGTGGCGAGATCGTCGACTGACCACGCGGTCGCGATCACTCCGGCGAACCCGATCTGGATCAGGGCCGACGGAAGTCCGATCCCCTCGTTGGGTAGCGCGGAGCCGCTGATGTTGGTCTGGCAAGCGGAGAGCACGGCCAGGCGGCGTCGGCTCGGCACCAGGGTATGGCGCAGTTCCTCCAGCGTGACCTGGCGGTCGGCGAAGTACAGTCGGCTGTCCAAGATTGAGCCTGGTTCGGCGGAGCCGTGGCAGGCGAGATGCCATACGGTGTGCTCGGCGGCTGCGGTGCGGAACTCCTCCCACGTGCATGCATGGCTCGGCGACGTCGGCTTCCCCGTCCAACGACGGGTGACCTCGGTCGTCTCTCGGGTGACGTACCGCAGATGGCCGCCCGGGTGGACTCCGTAGCCGTCCGGTACGTCGATGACGAGCAGCGTCTGCTCCCGACCGACGAGTTCCCGTGCCGTATCGCGGCAGCGCCGGAGGCCGCGTGCATTCGGCGCGTAGCGGATCGCGGAGAACTGCCCGACGTGGCGCCACTCGGTGCGTTCGTCGCCGGGCGTCCCCGGCTCGCCGGCGGCGTGCAACGGCAGGAGGTTGAGCAGACCGACCGGCACCAGCGTGACAATTCGACCCCTCGCGCTCAGAAGGACAAGGTCCCGCATGCCATCGTTCCACAGGACACGGAGCGCCTCGCTCATCGGATCGTTCTTCGTCCGCCCCAGCGGTAAAATCTCGCGGGCCCGAGCGGGCTTTCCGTCCATGATCGCGAAGCGGGTGAGGCCGGTCGCAGCCTCTGTTCCGGGCAGCACCTCGCCAACGAGCCCGGCGACGGTGGCCCGGTCGAGCTTGGGCAGGTCGACGTACTGCGGGTCGTGCCGGGCGGCGACCACGAGCGCGTACCCGCCGGCCTTCGCCGCGGCGAGGTAGACCAGGGCACCATCGCCGGTCTCGGCGGTAATGGCTTCGTAGGTCACCGCGATGGCCAGCGGATCCGCCCCGGTCACCACGGCAACACGCCGGGCGACGTCCCGCAGGCAGGTCCAGGATCGCCGGAGGCCGGCGGACGAGTGGCGTGTCCGCTCATCGAAGTCCTCGGTCGCGCGTCTGTACTCGTCGGCGAGGTCTGCCCGGCCGGCGGCGTGGAGGTGATCGGACACCGCGTCGTTGTCCCGCCCGATCACCTCGGTCAGGCCGATCGCCCGCCCGGTCTCCAACGCGAGGACCGCATCCCGGTACCGCCCAGTCCGTGCCAGCCAGTATCCGGCCTCTTCGGCGTACTCCTGGGCGGCGGCCAGCACCCGCTGTTTGGCGCGAGCGCCGTATCGGGCGACGGCGTCTTGCGATGTGAGATCAACCAGTTGTTGGTACGCCTCGGCGGCGTATTCGGAATTGCCAGCGCCGACGGCCCATTCCGCCCATGCCACGGCCAGGCGGGCCCTCGCCGCCGTGCTCCACGGCGCATTGACCGAGTCGCGCCAAGCACGGTGCCGATGTTCGTTGCCGGGGCTACCGGTGAGCGCGTCCCGGGCGGCCAGCGCTTCCTGAAGCAGAAGCCGATCGTCCGCGTCGTAGCAGCGCCAATGGCGACATCTGCGGCGAATCAGCCGCACCGCCTCGCGCACGTCGGCACGTTTCTCGGCGGGCGGCGCTCCGGGCCGCAGCGCCCGCCGCAACAGCAGCCTGGCCAGACCGGCGTCAGCTGCGGTGGTGCGCCGCCACCAGCGCACACCGGCCTGCCGGCCTGCGCGACACCATGCGATGCCCTCGTCGAGGTCGTCCGGATCGATCCGTGTCAGCAGCAGGCCGACAGTGGCGAGGGCCTGCGGTTGTAGCCGTCGGGAGAGTCGGTCGGACGCCTGGGAGCAGCGCTTCAGTTCCCGCACGGCCGCCGGCAGGTCTCCGGTCACCACCTGGCGCCGGCCCCGCAGAAGGTGGATGAGACCAGGGCAGAACCCGTCGCGGTCCAGGCGTCGGATCAGCTCGTCGAGCGGGCCGGTGTCATCGTGCATCTCTGCCGTCGCGATCGCCGCGTCGGCGAGTGCCAGCGCAAGCCACGGGTCCAGGTCGGCGACGGGGGGAAGGTCCGGCGGATCGTCCGTGGCCGAGGATCTTCGGCCGAACGTCCTCGTCGAGGAGACAGGCGGCAGCCCGTCGAAGGCGACCGTGGCCGACCAGCGGGTCCGCGCGATGGCGACCCGGGCGCGATGGAGCGCACGGATCTCGGCGATGCGTCGGAAGCCGTTGTGGTGCTGCTCCATCAGAACGCCCGTGATGCGGTCCGCGACGTCCCGCATCGCATTGTGAAGTTCCACCTCCCGAGGATGGTCGATGGACGATTCGCGTTCCAGCATCACGATGCACATGGACACGAAGGTGCGCGAGATGGTCCGTCGGGTGTTGTCTTCCTCGACGTCCCGGGTGTCGATGAACGGATAGCAGTCCAGCAGATCGTCGATCGCAAGATCGAGGTCGTCGAAGGTGGCGGCGAGCTGAACCAGTTCGTACATGGTCGCCGACGTCATCCAGAAGCCGTCGGTCTCCTGCCATCGCGGCGGCCGGGCCCGGCGGTAAGCCCGCCACTCCCGGCGGGCCGCCGCGCGGTCGTCCCGGAAGTGCGCCTCCTTGTACGCCCAGACGTATTGCTCCAGCTCGGCCATCTGCCGCCGGTGCCCGTTCGGGCCGCTCAGGTGATGCCGGATCCGGTATCCCCTGGCTTCATGCGCCCACGGTTCCTCGAAGGTGGCGTCGGTCGGATGGCCACAGATTCGACACGGAAACGGCCACGACGTCGGTGCCGGCTCGTCCCCTGTCCCGCAGTCCTCGTTGTTGCACTCCCAGCCTTTCACGAGGGCCTGGGGCGGCGCGAGGTAGCCGTAGGAGGTGCGCGCTGGCCGTCGATTCATGTCTCCATGCCGTCCTCTCACCGTGTCGCCGGCACGACGAGCGTTCTTCGGTGCATCCGCCGGTCTCTGACGGACAGCGGTCCGTCAGCAAAGGGCATGGGAGTGTTCAGGCGTTCACCTCGGTCCCCGTTCCCCGATGACATGTTGCGGTGGCTGGAGGTCTTTGGCCGGTACTCGTTCGACGTGCACAACAGCGGCATCGACGGCGATGACATGTGGAATCGCCTCGGGCCGCTCCACGAGTATGCGACCAGGGACCGGGAGGGCTTCCTCAGCGCGCTGCGAGACCTCGTGGCGGGCGACCAGGGCGGGTTCGCCACGTTCGGCGCCGCCCGCCTCGTCTGGGAGATGTACAGCGGGGACGCTTTGCACATCTCCTCGGCGTTACCGCTGATCGACGCCGGCATCGAGTTCAAGAAGTCACGCGGGCTGCCGACCCTCATGTTTACCGGCTACGAGATGCAACGACTTGACCAGACCCGCCGGCACGCCGGCTAATCCCCTGCGGTCACCGCAGACCGCGTCGGTTCCGTTCGTTGAGAAGGGTGCCCCTTGTGGAAGGTTTCCTCTGCTTCGCCTTCGTCGCCGGTATGGTCGGCCTGATTGTCTGGCAGTTCATCGAGACGCGGAAGGCTGTCTCGACAACCACGTGCGAGACCGCGTGCGACCCTGCGCGGACGGCGCAGATCGTGCGCGATGCGTTCGGCGGCCCTCGTACGGTGCTGTGGACCAGCGCAACCGGGCCGGGAACGATCAACATGCGCCGGCGTGGAATCCACGGCGGCATCACGATGTCCATCACCGTCGCACCACGTGCGGGCGGTGGCTCCCAGGTGGCGATGTGGGCCTCGGAGACTACTGTCTATTTCGTCTTCTTGGTCAATTTTGCCGGTGTGGTCAACCGACGGAAAAGGGCGATCGAACGGTTGCTGGCGGCGGGTCAGGGCACGCCGAGGTGACCGTAGAGCCGCTGTTGGGCCGGAGCAGACAAAGATCGGCAATTCTTGGCAGCAGGCGAAACGCCACAGGCGAAATGCAGCTCTGCCGCGCGCCACCGCGCCTACCGACGCGGGATCGCCGCTACCTGACCGGTGTTCCGGTTCGCGGCAGCGGTGGTGGTCAGGTGGGACGGCTGTGCCGCTTACTGCCGTGACCACGAACGTTCACGGTGTTGGATGACACGCCGTCCGGCCTGACGGCCCGACGACGTCGCGGCGGTCAGGCTGTGGCGATGGCAGATCCTGTACGCGTGCGGCGGCTGAGTGATCAGGAAGGTCAGCAGCTGCTCAGAATCACCCGCCGGGGAACCGGCTCAGCGATCCGACTACGGCGGGCGATGGTCGTGCTCGCGTCTGCCGGCGGGAACACGGTGCCGGCGATCGCCCGTCTCGTCCAAGCCGATGAGGACACGATCCGGCAGGTCATCCACCGGTTCAACGAGATGGGGATGGCTAGCCTGGACCCTCAGTGGGCGGGTGGCCGTCCCCGCCAGATCAGTCCTGACGAAGAGCAGTACATCGTCGAGACGGCCAACACCCGCCCCGAGAGGCTGGGGCGGCCGTTCACCCGGTGGAGCATCCGTAAGCTCGCCGACCACCTGCGCGTTCACTCGACTCGACGGGTCCGGGTCGGGCGGGAACGGCTGCGGCAGATCCTGCACCGGCATCGGATCACCTTCCAGCGGACCAAGACGTGGAAGGAGTCCACCGACCCTGACCGGGACGTCAAGCTCGCCCGGATCGAGCACGTGAGCAGCCGCTTCCCGCAGCGGGTGTTCGCGTTCGACGACTTCGGGCCCCTGGTGATCCGCCCGCAGGCAGGGGCCGGGTGAACGCCGGTGGGACGCCCGCACCGGCTGCCCGGACGGCGCGCCCATCTACGTCATCCTGGACAACCTGTCCGCAAAGGCGTCAAGATCTGCAAATGGGCGGCCCGGAACAAGGTCGAACTCTGCTTCACCCCGACCTACGCCTCCTGGGCCAACCCGATCGAGGCCCAATTCGGGCAGCTCCGCACCTTCGTCATCGCCGGCTCCAACCACCCCAACCACCCCGCGCTGACCCGGCGGCTGAGGGCCTACCTACGGTGGCGCAACGCCAACGCCCGCCACCCCTACGTCCTGGCCGCCCAACGCCGAGAACGCGCCCGCATCCGCAGCGAACGCCAACGACGATGGGGCCAACCCGCCACCCGAGCAGCCTGACCCCCACACCGTCTACGTTCGTGGTCACGGCACTATTAACCGGCCGGTGAGGCGTCGGCCGGTTGGTGCGGCCGTCCTCCGAGGAGGGCGCGGGGCGTGGCATCATGAAGCGGAGCCGAGGTCCGGGCAAGGGCAACCTCAGGAGCACCACCACGATTCCCGAAGGGAATGCTCATGCCCATCCGGCTCCACAGGTCCACGCGCCCATCTCGTACCCGGACAGCCGTCGTCGGCGTGGCCACGGCGGTCGCGCTCGCCGCGACCGGCCTGACCCTGACCCCGGTCGCGGCGGCTCAGACGCTGCCCTATCAGGATCCGTCCCTGCCGGTGGCGCAGCGGGTGGCGGATCTGCTGTCGCGAATGTCGCTGGACGAGAAGATCGGCCAGATGACCCAGGCCGAGCGGGCCAAGGTCAGTCCGGCCGACGTGACCACCTACCGGCTCGGCTCCATCCTCTCCGGCGGCGGCTCGGCGCCGTCACCGAACACCCCGGCCGGCTGGGCCGACATGTACGACGCCTTCCAGCGGGGCGGGCTGGCCACGCCGCTCGGCATCCCGATGATCTACGGCTCGGACGCCGTGCACGGGCACAACAACGTGGTCGGCGCGACGATCTTCCCGCACAACATCGGTCTGGGCGCCACCCGCGACCCCGACCTGGCCGAGCGGATCGGCCGGGCGACCGCCGAGGAGGTCACCGGCACCGGCGTGGACTGGACGTTCTCGCCCTGCCTCTGCGTGGCCCGCAACGACCGCTGGGGCCGCACCTACGAGTCGTTCGGCGAGAAGCCCGAGTTGGCGACGCAGATGAGCGGCATCGTCACCGGCTACCAGGGCGCCACGCTCGGCGGGCCGGCCAGCGTGCTGGCCACCGCCAAGCACTACGTCGGTGACGGGGGGACCACGAACGGCACCGACCAGGGCGACGCCCAGCTCTCCGAGGCGGAGCTGCGCGCCGTGCACCTGCCGCCGTTCGTGGCGGCCATCGGCAGGGGCGTGGGCTCGATCATGATCTCGTACAGCAGTTGGAACGGGCAGAAGCTGCACGGCAACCGCTACCTGATCACCGACCTGCTGAAGAACGAGCTGGGCTTCACCGGCTTCGTGGTCTCCGACTGGAACGGCATCGACCAGATCGACGGCGCTCCCGGCTTCACCGGCGCCGAGGTGGCGCAGGCGGTCAACGCCGGCATCGACATGGTGATGGCGCCCGACGGCTGGCGGTCCTTCATCACGCTCCTGCGCGCCGAGGTGCAGGCCGGCCGGGTGCCCATGTCACGCATCGACGACGCCAACCGGCGGATCCTGACCAAGAAGTTCGAGCTGGGCCTCTTCGAGCGCCCCCTCGCGGACCGCTCGTACGCGGGCACCCTGGGCAGCGCGGCACACCGTGAGTTGGCCCGCGAGGCGGTGGCCGAGTCGCAGGTGCTGCTGAAGAACGGCGGCGCGCTGCCGCTGCGCACGAACAGCCGGATCTTCGTCGCCGGCAGGAGCGCCGACGACATCGGCAACCAGAGCGGCGGGTGGACCGTCAGCTGGCAGGGCGGCAGCGGCAACACCACCCCCGGCACGACGATCCTGCAGGGCATCCCGACGCCGCCCCGTTTGGCGCGTCCGGAGTTCATCTCACTACCGCGGGAAGATCCTTATGAAGCGCCTCATCGTGGACACCCACGCCTCGTCCTGCTACTTCCGCACCTCCGTCGGCGGGGATGGACGCAAGGCGTTGGTGCAGATCACCGAACGGTGCAACCTGCACTGCGCCCACTGCTTCGTCTCCTCGACCGCAGTCGGGTCTGACCTGTCCCTGGGCGACTTCACCACCCGAGTGTTGCCCCGGCTGCTCGACGCCCGAGTCGAACGCCTCACGCTCACCGGGGGCGAGCCCTTCGTCCACCCCGACCTGATCGCCATGTGCCAGGCGGTGGCCGATCAGGGACTGCCGGTGGGCATCTGCACCAACGCGACGCTGACCCGCGACGCCGATATAGCCGCCTTGGCCGCCTTGGGCAACGTTCACGTCAACGTGTCCTTTGACGGGTTCCGGCCCGACAGCCACGGCAAGTTCCGCGGCGACCGGTCGTCGTTCGCCACCACCGTCGCCACCACCCGCAAGTTCGCCGAGGCCGGCCTCCTCAAGGGCCTGCTGTCCACGCCCAACGCGCTGACCGTGCCGCAGGAGTTCGCTGACCTGTGCGCCTTCGCCGTCGACGTCGGCGCCGAGTACGTGCTGATGAACCCGCTGTCCTCCTTCGGACGGGGGGTGAAGAGCCGCAGTAAGCTCGCCGCCACCACGGCCGCGATGAACGCCATCACGGCCGTGACCGACCGCTTCGCCGGCCAGGTCGACCTCGTGCGCATCCGGTTCCCCAACAAGGACCTGCCGCTGGGCGGATGCGACGCGGGAAAACTGATCTACGTCTTCGTCGACGGGCAGGTCGCCGTGTGCCCCTACCTGGTCTTCGCCGCTCGCACGCCCGCCTCCGCGCATCGTGATGCCGAGTTCCTCACCGGCAACATCCTCGATAGTGAGGTTGTCACCGGCCTCGACGCCTACGACTTCCACGGCCGCTACCGGCTCGGCGCCAACCCGACCTGCGGCTCCTGCGCGCTGGCCGGACAGTGCGGCAAGGGCTGCCCTGCCGCGGTCATCGCCACCGGTGGCCGCATCGGCGATGTCGATACCGAGCAGTGCCCCGTCACCGACCCATCCGGCCGTCGACTGCTCCCGCTGTCCCTGGCCAAGGGGTGAGCAGCCTGTTCATCGCCGTGGAGGGCCCCAACGGAGTCGGCAAGAGCACCGTCGCCCGTCGCCTGGCCGACCGCCTCGCCGAACTCGGACCGGCAGGGGTCCACCTGACCGGCGAGCCCACCCGCACGCCCCTGGGCCAGCTCCTGCGCCGCCAGGAATCCTTCCTGCACGGCAAGGCACTGGCCCTCGCTCTGGCCGCCGACCGCGCCGCGCACATCGAAACAGAGATCATCCCCCGGCTCGACGACGGACTGCACGTCGTCACCGACCGGTACGTCGCCTCCTCGCTGGTGCTGCAACGCATCGACGGCCTCGACCTCGGCGAGATCTGGTCCTACAACCGCTACGTCCTGCCCGCCACCGTCATCTACCTCGAAGACCACCCAGAGGTCATCCGCACCCGCCTGGCAGCTAGACCACACTTGACCAGGCTGGAACTGGCCGGCTCGCCCGAGAAAGAACTCGCCCTCTACCGCGACGCCGCCACCCACCTGCACCGGCAGCAGTGGCGCCAACACGTCGTCTCCTGCCACGGCCTCAACCCCGAACAGGTCGTGGACACTATTCTCGCCCTGCTACCCGCCGACGGCCCCTGACCAGCGAGGCTCACCGTGCTGTCCATTCTGACGATCAACGTGCAGGCCGCCGCGCTCGCCCGCGCGCAGAAACTCCTGACCTGGCTGCTGCAACGCGACGACCACGTGATCATCCTGACCGAAACCAGCAACGGACCCGGCACCCGGCACCTGCTCACCGGCCTGCGGGCAGCCGGGATGTCCATCGCCCACCAGCCGTCGACTGACGGCGACCGCGGCTGCGCCATCGCCAGCCGCATCCCGACCCGCCCAGCCTCGCACCTCAGCGCGGGCATCAGCCTGCCTGGCCGGGCCCCCGCCGTCATCCTCGACACCGACCCCGCCGTCACGATCCTCGGACTCTACGTCCCCTCCAGCGACCGGGCACCGGCCAAGCTCGCCAAGAAGCGGACCTTCCTCACCACCGTCACCGACACCCTGGCCCGACTACCCACCACCGACCGCGCACATCTGGTGGTCGGCGGCGACTACAACGTCATCAGCCGCGACCACCAACCCCGCTACCCCGGCTTCCGACCCTTCGAGTACGACTTCCTCGACGCCCTCGCCACACTCGGGCTCTGCGACGTCCACCGGACTCTGCACCCCGACGTGCAGACACATAGCTGGATCGGCCGTGCCGGAAACGGATATCGCTTCGACTACCTCCATGCCGGCCCTGGGCTACTGCCTCACCTGGCAGCCGCCGCCTACCTGAACCAACCTCGCCTCGAAGGTCTCACCGACCACTTGGCGCATAGCGCCGACATCGACGCACCGGCCGCCGGTGGTCGGGGTGCCGGCACGGGCAACATCGTGGCTTGCTGGATCTCACGTCCCCCTAGACGAGCGGCAGAATAGGCGCGTGACCCTCTGGACGATCGCCACGGCAGCCGACGAAGCGCGCCGCCAAGCGTCGGTCGCCGTCCTGCCCATCGGCAGCTTCGAACAACACGGCTCGCATCTACCGCTCGCCACCGACACCATCGTGGCCAGCGCCATCGCCACCGCGCTCGCGGAACGTTACGACCTGTTCCTACTTCCGCCAATCACTCTGTCCTGCTCTCACGAGCACGCCGCGTGGCGAGGAACTGTCAGTCTCAGCTCGACCACCCTCACCGCCATCATCAACGACGTCGTGGCGTCCCTCCACGAGCAAGGCATCGATCGTCTCGTGCTCGTCAACGGGCACGGCGGCAACTACGTGTTGTCCAACATCGTCCAAGAGGCCAACACCGACCGGCCACGCCTCGCACTGTTCCCGGGACGCCAGGACTGGGACCAAGCACGCCACGACGCCGGTTTGCACAGCACCACCCACGACGACATGCACGCCGGAGAGATCGAGACGTCTATCCTGCTCCACGCCGCACCGCACACCGTCGGTCCGGGCTTCGGAACCGCCGACCACCTCACGGAACGGCCACACCTCCTGACGCTCGGCATGACCGCCTACACGAGCACCGGAGTAGTCGGGCAACCATCACTGGCCACCGAAGCCAAGGGACAGGCCGTGCTCGCCAGCCTTGCCCGCACTTTCGAGGACACCCTTACCATCCTCACTCGCTAATAGGCCGGCACCGGCGCCACGCGACACGATCCTCCCGGTGGCACCCAGCTCTCACCGCACGCCGACCGAATTCGAAGGAGCCCCTATTGCGCAGCCGCGAAGTCGTCACCGGCCGCACCATCGTCGCGGTATTCGACCACGGGGAAGACTTCTACGACGCCATCGACCGCACCTGCCGCGCCCACGACATCCGCCAGGGCTACATCCCCACCTTCATCGCCGGCCTCGCCACCGCGGACATCGTCGGCACCTGCGAACGCCTCGACAACCCCGACGCCCCGGTCTGGTCCAAAGTCCATCTGACCAACATCGAAGCCCTCGGTGGCGGCACCCTCGCCTACGACCCCGACACCGACGCCATCCAGCCGCACATCCACCTCACCGTGGGCTTGAAAGCGCACAGCGCCACCGCCCACACCAGCCACCTGCTCGCCGCGACCGTCCAGTTCCTCACCGAAATGATCATCGTGGAGATCCTCGAGCCAACGATGACGCGTGTTCGCCAAGCCGACCTCTACGACGTGCCACTCCTGCAGTTCCCCTGAAGCCAGTCGAGCGCGGCGGCCCAGGTCTCCAGCCGTCACAGCCGGGGCGGCAACATCCGTGGACTCGACCCACCTCAGAACGGGGCCGACGTCCTCACGGCCGCGCTCGTCAGATTCCAGATCAACGTGTCGTAGGTGTCCACAACCCGCCGTACTGGCACATCGAGTGAGCGAATCATCGCGTCGAGTCCGCGCTGCACCTGTTCACCTGAGTGCTGGGAGCTGACCAATCGCTCCACCTCGACAAACGCGCCGAGCCCGTCAACGACGTCCACGCATACCTTCGCGCCGTCCCAATCGCCGACTCGGCGCTGCTTAACGATCCGCACCGTTGGCACCCAACCCATCGTGGCGAGAGCATCATGCATCGCGTCGCGGTCGAGGATCACGCATTCGTGCTCCAGGCACGCCATCTCGTTGTCGATCGGCTTCTTCACGGTGAACAGATGACGCCCCTCCTGCGTGCGAAGACGCGCGAACGGCACACCGACCTTCAACATTCCGTACGACCAGCCGGCTGGTGCGTACGCCTGGTCGTCCTGGACCGACGGCTCCGTCAACACGACCTGCCGCCGGGCGAGCGCCGTGATCAACCCCTGCAGGTCGTCGACGCGGTACTTGGCTTCAATCTCGTGATCATTGTTGGCCGGCTCGTGGGTCACGAGCAGGGAGCATACGAGCATCGGAGGTCACGCGAGTTCGGACGACCGCGAGGCCAATGTCGGAACTTTGTCGGAAGAGTGTTGGATGAAGCCGCTGAGTAGCTGACGCATCACAGACCTGCACTACAGTGCTCCCACACCAACCTGCCTCGCCTCGCGCGAGCGTTCGTACCCATCGGGAGCTGCTGATGTCGAGCGTGCCACCACAAGACGTGGCCAAGGCATGGATCGCTCTTGGTCAAATGTTGGCCCGCAGCCGCAAAGCCGCTGGTTACACGCAGGAGGCGTACGCCCCGCGGGTGAGCTATGGGCGGAGCACGATCGCGAACGTGGAGACCGGCCGGCAGCGCGTGGGCCGCGATTTCTGGGCCCGAAGCGACGAGGTGTTGGGCACCGGCGGCAGACTGGTCCGGGAATACGATCGCATCCGGCTCGCCAGCAACCGGCGCGTGCTGAGCGGCACGGCCGCCCCTACGGCGTGCCACGTGGCTGCTGAGCCCTCGTCCTCCACCGCTGCGGAGGCGCTCGCCCGCATGCCGGGAACGGACTACCTGATGGGCGAGTGGAACAGCTTTTCCACACTCACCAGCATGCTGGCCCAGCAGCGCCAGGCCGTGTCCCCCGACGCGCTACTGGGCCTGATCGAGGCCCACCGTGACTGCCTGTCGACGCTGTATCGCAAAGCGGGTCGTGCTCCCATCCGCGCTGATATCGGAGCGATGCTCGCCGAAGCCTCGATCGTCGCCAGCCGGCTGTGGAGCGCACAGGGCAACCGCGCCCTCGCACTCGCTCACTGCGCCTATGCCCGCCAGCTCGGCGACAGGCTCGGCAGCCGCAGGATCAGCGCAACGGCACGCATCTTCGAGAGCAACCTCCACTCCGAAGCCGCCACACTGATCGACGCAGACGGTGACATCATGATCGGCCTGCGGCTACTCGATGAGGCCGCCCGCGCGTCCACCGATCTCAGTCCACCCGCACGGGCGCGAGTAGCTGCCGAGCAGGCCCAAGCCTTCGCGGCCCTGCGACTTCCCCGCGAGGCCACGGCGGCCCTGAAGCGGGCAGAAGAAGCGGTCAACGACTTGTCGCCCGTTGACTGTGTCGGCCTCTACAGCGACTGGAGTAGCGCTCGCCTCCACGTCTACGCGGGCACGTGCCATCTCCTGCTCGGTCAGCCCCACCAGGCGGTGACCGTGCTGGAAAGTGCGGTACAGATGCTGCAACACGACCACGCCAACGCCAACGTCGCGTTGGCGGCAGCCGTAGACCTCGCCAGCGCCTACGCCGACGCCGGCGAACTCGAACGATCCTGCACCCTGCTTGGCGCCACCTACGACCAGCTGAAAGCAGGTGGCAACCATCGGGGCATCGCTCGAGCCCAACGAGCTCGACAACGGTTGGACCGATGGCGCGACGAGCCGCTTGTCCTCGAACTCGAGGAGCAGATGGCCGCCTAACGAGCAGCCGGCGTCCCGCCCGCACTCAACAGCGAACTGACGGCTGCCACCACCGTCGTCGGGTCGAGACTGTCGAGTACCACGTCAGGTTCGTAGGATGCCAGCTCTCGACGCCCAAGCCGGTGAGCGACGACAGCGACGCGAAAGTCGGCGTGACGTGCGCAAGCGATATCGTTGGGCGCATCACCGATGACGATCGCTCGAGCGGAATCGAGCGGATCACCGTAGATCGCGGAGTAGCGCTGAGCTACGACTGCCGGAAGCTGGAAGCGATCTCGCGCGTCCGACCCGAACCCGCCGATGCGAAGATCAAGAAAACCGTCCAAGCCCGCCACGTCCAGCTTCACCTCGGCGGCCGAACGCAGGTTGCCGGTCAGCACGGTCTGGATGAAGCCATGTTCGTGCAGCTTCGCGATGCTCGCCGCCGCACCTGGATACGGCGGCTGGACCTCAGCCAGCTCCTGCCGGCCCTCTCGCATGACCGCGGCGATGGCCTGGCGGAAGGCGGGTATGCCCGCCTCCGCAGATGACGGGTCCACGCCCGAAGCGATCGCCGTGTCGATGGCGATCGACTCGTCCGTATACCCATGCACCTTCTTGTCAGGGAAGACAACCTCGGACTGCGCGATGCCGTACGCACGAGCGATCGCGCGCGTCAGCCAGCGCAAGTCCGCAGGGATAAGCGTCCCGTCAACGTCCCAGATGACCAAGCCGGCGCTGCTGTGGTTCATAGAAGCATCGTCGCACGCGTACGGGCAGCTAACCCTGTCGAGCATCGCCGGGGTCGCGGCCGACCGAGACGGCCGGGCGCGGTCGCGGCAGCGGGTGTCGGTGGATTGTCATAGTCCGATGACATGCCTGTCCGACAACACCCGACGTCGGCGACTGTAAGTGAGCCTTCCCCGAAAGGCCGGGGCGGATCGTCCGCGCAGTCTTGGGAGATAGCTGTCCGGACGGGCACCTTTGCTGCCCTGCATGGTGATCATCGCGCTGGCCGCAGCTGTTGTCGATTTGCTGGGCCAGCCGTGGACATGCAGCGCGTCCGGTCGCGGGGGTGGCTGTTCGCTTCCGATCCCCTGCGACTGTTGGAAGGAATGTCTGCCATGTTCTTCGATGTCGTCGTCGTCGGCGCCGGCCCGGGTGGTCTGGCTTGTGCCCACGAGGTCGTGCGCCAGGCCCAGGACCTACGGGTGCTGTTGTTGGAGGCCGGGCGGGGGATGCGGAATCGGCCGTGCCCGGTCGACCGAGGGCTGCGTTGCACGGGGTGCGCCGGGATCTGCAATGTGATCAGTGGCTTTGGCGGCTGTGTGCACTACGGCGACGGGGTGAAGTTGAGCTTGCTGCCATCCGGCCGCCGCCTGATCGATCACTTCGGTGAGGACCGCGCCGACGAACTGTGCGAGCGCGCGTTCCAGTTCCTGACCGCTCCACTGCCAGAGCCACCCATTCTGAGTGGCACGAGGCTTGGCGCGCCAGTTATCAAGGCGTTTGCCGGGAACGGCCTGGCCATCCGGGAGTACCCGGTCGCGGTCTTGGGGGAGACGCAGGTCCGGGACATGCTCACGGCGCTGCACGGCTTCCGCCACGACGCTCTGGCCGTCTGGGAGAAGTCGGAACTTGTCACCGTCGCCCTGGAGGGGGACCGCCTGACGCTGGCGGTAGCGACCCACGGTGGCCTTGTCACCGTCGAGACGGCACGTCTGGTGCTGGCCACGGGCCGGCACGGGGTGACCAGCACTCACAACCTCCTGACGGCGTTCGGGGTCCAGACGATCGCGCCGGACATGTCGCTCGGCGTGCGTCTCGAAACAAGGGCCGAGGTGCTGGCCGCGATCGGCGTCGAGCACCCCGACCTGAAGATCACCCAGTTAGAGCGAGTGGACCGTAAGACGAAGACGTTCTGTTTCTGCGGCGGCCCGAACGGTGGTCGGATCAAGTTCACCAACTACCAGCGCTCCTTCGGGCGGGAGGTGATCACTCTCGACGGGCACGAAACCA
>NZ_JCANTD010000013.1:55871-125954 GCF_059570675.1 Salinispora goodfellowii
GGCGATCGACTCGTCCGTATACCCATGCACCTTCTTGTCAGGGAAGACAACCTCGGACTGCGCGATGCCGTACGCACGAGCGATCGCGCGCGTCAGCCAGCGCAAGTCCGCAGGGATAAGCGTCCCGTCAACGTCCCAGATGACCAAGCCGGCGCTGCTGTGGTTCATAGAAGCATCGTCGCACGCGTACGGGCAGCTAACCCTGTCGAGCATCGCCGGGGTCGCGGCCGACCGAGACGGCCGGGCGCGGTCGCGGCAGCGGGTGTCGGTGGATTGTCATAGTCCGATGACATGCCTGTCCGACAACACCCGACGTCGGCGACTGTAAGTGAGCCTTCCCCGAAAGGCCGGGGCGGATCGTCCGCGCAGTCTTGGGAGATAGCTGTCCGGACGGGCACCTTTGCTGCCCTGCATGGTGATCATCGCGCTGGCCGCAGCTGTTGTCGATTTGCTGGGCCAGCCGTGGACATGCAGCGCGTCCGGTCGCGGGGGTGGCTGTTCGCTTCCGATCCCCTGCGACTGTTGGAAGGAATGTCTGCCATGTTCTTCGATGTCGTCGTCGTCGGCGCCGGCCCGGGTGGTCTGGCTTGTGCCCACGAGGTCGTGCGCCAGGCCCAGGACCTACGGGTGCTGTTGTTGGAGGCCGGGCGGGGGATGCGGAATCGGCCGTGCCCGGTCGACCGAGGGCTGCGTTGCACGGGGTGCGCCGGGATCTGCAATGTGATCAGTGGCTTTGGCGGCTGTGTGCACTACGGCGACGGGGTGAAGTTGAGCTTGCTGCCATCCGGCCGCCGCCTGATCGATCACTTCGGTGAGGACCGCGCCGACGAACTGTGCGAGCGCGCGTTCCAGTTCCTGACCGCTCCACTGCCAGAGCCACCCATTCTGAGTGGCACGAGGCTTGGCGCGCCAGTTATCAAGGCGTTTGCCGGGAACGGCCTGGCCATCCGGGAGTACCCGGTCGCGGTCTTGGGGGAGACGCAGGTCCGGGACATGCTCACGGCGCTGCACGGCTTCCGCCACGACGCTCTGGCCGTCTGGGAGAAGTCGGAACTTGTCACCGTCGCCCTGGAGGGGGACCGCCTGACGCTGGCGGTAGCGACCCACGGTGGCCTTGTCACCGTCGAGACGGCACGTCTGGTGCTGGCCACGGGCCGGCACGGGGTGACCAGCACTCACAACCTCCTGACGGCGTTCGGGGTCCAGACGATCGCGCCGGACATGTCGCTCGGCGTGCGTCTCGAAACAAGGGCCGAGGTGCTGGCCGCGATCGGCGTCGAGCACCCCGACCTGAAGATCACCCAGTTAGAGCGAGTGGACCGTAAGACGAAGACGTTCTGTTTCTGCGGCGGCCCGAACGGTGGTCGGATCAAGTTCACCAACTACCAGCGCTCCTTCGGGCGGGAGGTGATCACTCTCGACGGGCACGAAACCAGTGAACGCCGTCCCGGGGGGCGTTCACTGGCAGCCAACTTCGGGCTGTTGTGCCAGCTCGCCAGACCCGGCACCAGCACCGAAGTCCGGGGCGAGATCCTGTCCGATTACTGGCGGCTCAGCGGAGGCCGGCCGGTGGCGCAGAGTCTGCGCGCGTTCATGAACAAGGCTGCCGAGCCGCGTAGTTGGCCGGAGTTGGCTGCGGCAGTGACGTTCGAGCCGTCCGTCAAGGACTTGACTACGGCCCGGCTTGACAGCTTGTTCACCGGCGCCGAGCACGTCAGCCTTATCGAGAGCCTCCGCCGGGTCATGGGCTCGATCCTGGACCACGCCGACGCAGGCTTGTCCGTGGATGACCTTGTCGACGATGTTCTCGTGATCGGGCCTGAGGTCGAGTTCTTGTGGGACCGGGTCCCGGTCGACGAGGACTGCAAGGTGCGGGGCCTGCCGATCTACGTGGTCGGAGACGCCGCAGGGATCGCCCAGGGCATCGTGCAGGCTGCCATGATGGGCGTTGCCGCCGGCGACGCCATCGCGACCGGCATGCCGGCATGACCGCCGTCACGACTCGTCACCCGGTCGCGGACCGGTTCGGGCCGCTCTACCCGGCGTCGGCGATGACGTTGCCGGTCATTCCCAGCCTTCCCATGCCGAGATTCGCCGCGCCGCCACCGGACGTGCGCAACCTCAGCCCGCACTACCGCGACCATTACGGCGCCAACATCCTGCGCGAATATCCCGCCGGACGATCCGGGGACCGGCTCGCGTTCATCGACAAGGCATTCCCGCACAGCGTCTACGACATGATGCTGCTTGCCACAGTCGGCGACGACAGAGTAATCGCGTCGTCCGTCAGCGATGTCCCCGAGGCCATGCTGACGGCGCTACTCAAGTTCTGTAGGCAGTTCGTCGGCTACGTCGACGCCTCCTCGACTCGGCGCCGGTTCGACCTCGACGGGGCGCAGCTCATGATCGGCACGAACCACGACCCGTACACGGTCGACCGCGACAACGGGCAGTGGTGGGACAAGCGGATGCACTGGCACCTCAACTGCTGGCCCGCCGCCGCCTACCGCGACGCCTCGATCGTGCCGCTGGGCGAGGTAGACGACCTCAACCGACGACGGGCGCTGGTAGACCCCATCGCGCACCTGGCCGCCCAGCTCATGCGTGACGCATCCCGTACGCAGCCGCTGCCCGCCGGCTGCCATCTGGCGGGTGACGCAGATCTGTCCGCTGCTGGTGGCCCAGTCGGATTTAAGATCGCTCTTCCGGACTGGGACTTCCTCCTCGATACCGCCTGCGCGCGCCTTCTCGTCCAACTTCATGAGGTGGCCGCCGGCGCGTACGCGCAGCTGCGGGAGTGCTTCACCGGCAGCCCGGCGGCGTCGCTTCCGTGGACTCGGCCGGGACTGCTGCCGCCCGGCCAGGTCGCGGCGAACCTGAACAACCTCACCTGGCTATCCGAACCCGGCCGGCAAGGTCTCCTCAGGCTGAGGGCGTTACTCCGGGACATCACCGCCCACGAGATGGCCCTGTTGCGAACGAACATGGATCTCGCGAACCGGTGCCTGACCTTGGCAGGCTTGGACTACCACCTCGGATTCTGGTCCCCAGCGCGACTCGGCAGCTCGCGTGAATGTCCGCCGGTCTACCTCGTAATGCAGTTCAAGCTGCTCAGCGCCATCGGCAGCAGCCCGGCGATCGGCGGCAGCGTCGCATCGATCCTCGACCGCTTCCGCGGCCCGATCATGTCGGCACAGCAGACCCGCCTGCGTCGACAGTTCCAGGACGGCTTCCTCGCGGACCTGGAGCATGGCGCACCGGAGGCAGCAGCGTGAATCTCCACCCGCCCGACGTGACCGCAGCGCCCAGCATCACTCCGGAGGTCCTCGCCTTCTACGCCCACGGGGCCGAGCAGGGACGCCTGAACGACCCGCGCCGCCACATCGAGTACCTGCGCACCCGCGACATCCTGGCCCGCCACCTTCCCCCAGCCGGAACGGTTGCCGACGTCGGCGGAGGACCTGGCGCGTACGCGTTTCAGCTGGCCGGGGACGGCTACCGCGTCCACCTCGTGGACCCTGTCCCGCTGCACCTGGAGCAAGCCGCCACCACGTCCACCAGCGCCGAGTCGCCGCTGGCCTCGATCTCGCGCGGGGACGCGCGCCAGGTGCCGCTCGACTCCGCCAGCTGCGACGCCGTTCTTCTGCTCGGCCCGCTGTATCACCTCACCAACGCCGCTGACCGCGCCCGCGCCTGGGGCGAGGCGTACCGCGTACTCGTCCCAGGCGGCGTGGTCGCCGCCGCAGCGACGTCCCGCTACTACACCACCTGGGAGTACCTCGCCAAGAACCTCTACGACGACCCGGCGGTGGAGGCGATCCTGGCTCGGCATCTTCGCGACGGCCAACACCGCAACCCGACCGGTGATCGACGGCTGTTTACCACCGGCTACTTCCACAACCCGAATGACCTCGCGGCAGAAGCCACCACTGCGGGCCTACTCCCACACGCCCTGCTCGCGGTCGAAGGCGCCGCCAAACTGCTGCCCGACCTCGCCGACCGCCTCCGCGACCCACACCGCCGCGACCTCCTCCTGCGGGCGATCCGCCGGGTCGAGGCAGAACCCTCCCTCCTCGGCATGTCCGAACACGTCCTGCTCATTGCCCACAAGCCCACACCCGACAACACCGCTGCGAAGGAGACGAGATGACCACCACCGTTCGGCTCGCCGGCTGTGACCTCCCCACCGCGTACGGACACTTCCAACTGCACGCCTTCGGCCCCGAGACCGGCCCTGAGGAGGTCCTCGCCGCCGTCCACCGCCCTCAGCCCGCCGCCCAACAGCATCCGCTGGTACGCATTCACAGCGCCTGCGCCACGGGTGACCTGCTCGGATCCCTCAAATGTGACTGCGGCCCCCAGCTGGCCACATCGCTGCGCATGATCGGGGCATCCGACTACGGGATCCTGCTCTACATGCTGTGCCACGAAGGCCGCGGCATCGGGCTTGCTACCAAGATCCGCGCTTACACCTTCATGGACCAGGGCTATGACACCGTTGCCGCAAACGCCGCCGTTGGCGCACCCACCGATGCCCGCGACTACTGGCCCGCCGCAAGCGTCCTGGCCTGGCTCGGCGTCACTTCAGCCCGACTCGCCACCAACAATCCTCACAAGATCGACGCCCTCCGTACCGCAGGAATCACCGTCGACCGTGTCCCACTCTCCGGTTTCGTCACCCCCGATAACCGGGACTATCTCGGGCAGAAGGACGCCCTGCTCGGACATCTGAACAGCAGCGGAGCCGCTTCCGCTTCTTGACCCGAATGTCCAGTCCGACACGACCCGCCGCCCGCCTTCGGTCGGTATCATTCCGGCGGGCAGCAGGCGGGCCACGGCCTTCAGGCCGGCCGACCACCGCAGCAGAATGGTGGCGCGCCGAAGTCGCTGGTCAGCGGCACGGCTGACGTCTCAATCCGGATCACCACGCGTCGGTATCGTTCATGGCGAGAGGAAACGCTCAATGAAGGTCTGTGTTGTCGGCACCGGATACGTCGGTCTCACCACCAGCGTCAGCCTGGCCTTCCTGGGCCACGACACCACCTGCATCGACCTCGACAAGCAGAAGATCGACACCCTTCGCGGGGGCCACTGCCCGATCTACGAGCCACATCTGGAAGCGCTCCTCGAGCAGGCGTCCTCCCACCTGACCTTCACCACCGAATACGCCGTCGGCGTACCCGACGCCGACGTCGTGTTCATCGCCGTGCAGACCCCGCAACTCGACAACGGCAACCCCGACCTGCAGTACCTGCGATCCGCTGCCGAGAGCGTCGCCCAACACCTGCGTGGCGACTTCACCGTCGTGGTCAACAAGAGCACCGTCCCGATCGGCTCCGGCAACTGGGTCGACGCGATCCTGCGCGAAGCGTACGAACGCCACCACGGCCACCGCCCCGACGGTCGATTCGCCGTCGCCTCGAACCCCGAGTTCCTCCGCGAGGGCACCGCGCTCGCCGACACCCTCTACCCGGACCGCATCGTCATCGGCTCCGACAACCAGAAGAGCCTGGATCTCCTCAACCAGCTCTACCGACCCATTCTCAACCAGTCCTTCACCCCGCCCACCGTGCTGCCCCGCCCTGCCGGCATGAGCGCCGTGCCGCTGGTCTCCACCGACCTGGCCTCGGCCGAGCTGATCAAGTACGCGGCGAACGCCTTCCTCGCCCTCAAGATCAGCTACATCAACGAGATCGCCGCGATCGCCGGCAAGGTCGGCGCCGACGTCCGCGAAGTCGCCCGCGGCACCGGCCTCGACGCCCGCATCGGCCCCCGCTTCCTGAACCCCGGCATCGGCTGGGGCGGATCCTGCTTCGGCAAGGACACCGCAGCGCTCATCGCTACCGCCAGCGAGTACCACCTCGCCATGCCGATCGTCACCGCCGCCCGCGACGTCAACCACCGCCAGCGCACCAAGGTCGTCGACCGGCTGCTCGACGAACTCCACATCATCAAGGGCCGCAAGATCGGCATCCTCGGCCTCGCGTTCAAGCCGGACACCGACGACCTGCGTGACTCACCCGCTATCGACATCGCGAATCTGCTCCTCGAACGCGGTGCCCGGATCACCCTGCACGACCCCGTCGCCGCTGATCGCTTCCGCCGCGAACAGCCCACCCTGGCCGAGCACCTCGCCGACCGCGTCGAAGACGTGTTCGACGACGCCGACGCCATCGTGGTCGCCACCGAGTGGTCGCACTACCGCGACCTCGACTGGGCCAAGTTCGCCCCCACCATGCGCTCACCGCTCGTCCTCGACGGGCGACACTGCCTCGACGCCGACAGGCTCACCGAAATCGGCTACCGATACCTGACCATGACCGCGCCCGCCATCCCCCCGCGCTCCCAGACCTGATTGTCCTCGCCTATTGGCAAAGTTGACGGATTACGACTCTGCCGGCGGTCTGCCTGTCGCGGTCGGGCAACCGCCGGCCTCAGCATGAGCGGCGATGAGTAAACGTGACGGCCGCTGGGCCGTCATCCGCTTCATGTCAATGCGGTCATCGCCCGCGCGATGCGAGGGCCGACAAGCCGCTCAGCCACGGAGAGGGAATACCACATCGCACCTCCCACCTCCGACTCTTGGATACGCCCCACGTCCGCCTGCGTCGTCAAGAACGAGTAGCCAAAGTCGAGATGGAAGTGTTCCGGCTCGTCCTTCGCCGGCCGCGCCGGAACTCTGCCGTACTCGACGTAGACCGGCATCGGCGATGCTGGGACGAGTCCGCTGGGATCAACACCGGTTTCCTCTACCAGCTCACGCACCGCCGCGCTGATCAACGTGGAGTCGGTCGGCTCAAGGTGTCCTCCGGGCTGCAAGAGAATCCCGTAGGCCAGGTGATCGATAAGCAGCACTTCGGTGCCGCCGCGGACCAGGAGAGCACCGACAGTTACATGCATCGAGAAGTTTCGCCGGGAAGCGAAACCCTCTCCCTCAGTCAGCAGCTCTACCGGCTCGGACAGCGCCACGGCGTCGTCCGGATAGCACTCGAGGTAGGCCAAAAGCTCCCTTGAGATGTCCAAGTCACTGATCGCCACGAGCAGCCTGCGCTTCAGCGTGGCGGGGGCCTCGTCCGTTCAGGGGTGCTGTTGCCTGCGTCGACCATCGGTAGGTGCGGTGTTCCCGGTGCACGGCGATCAGTGACACCTCGCTGATCGTCGCTGTCACTGCCGCCAGGTCACGCAGCTCGGCCAGCCGAGCGCGGATGGGGGCGGTGGTTGCGGGCGCACCGCTGTAGGCGATCGTGACGTGGGGCCGGAACCCGTCAGCTGGTTCGGGGACGGTCGGCCACACGGCGGCGATCGCGGCCCGGATCGCGGCGCGAACCCGTTCGACGGAGCTCCAGGGTCGGACGAGCAGACCGATTCCTTCGGCGTCGGGGTCGACTGGGCCGAGGGACAGGTCCAGCGGCGGCAGGCCGGCGCACCGTTGCCGGGCTTCGGTGACGATCGCTTCCATGTCGCCGTCGGACACCTCGTCGGTGAAGCCGACGCCCTGCATAGTCAGGTGCAGGCCGTCGATCGGCACCAGGTCCAGTCCGGGGAACTGGAGCTGGTGTTGAAGGTCGGTGACGAGGCGGTGGAGGTCGGGCTGTTCCTGGAAGGTGAGGTGCCAGGTGTAAAAGTGGCGGCCAGCGCGCCAGCCGGGACGCCAGTACCAGTGCTCGGTGAGTGCGGCCAGGTCCCGGTAGGCGGTCCACCGCTGCCGCAAGCTGGCCAATTCCCGGCTGCTCATGTCGGCGATCGTAGGCCCGGTGGTGGCGGGCTGCCGGGATGCGTCAATTCGGTGAACAGGTCTGCGACATCCTGTAGTCGCGAGTGACGGCCGAAGGGGTGGGCGGCGGCGAGGAATTGACGAGCGCGTTGGTAGACCGATTCGAAGCGGTACTTGGCGGTGAGGCTGAGTGCTTCCAGCGCCAGCCCAGCGGCGTGGTCGAGGTCGCCCGCCCACGCGTGGGCCGTGGCCAGATCGAGGCGGCAGAGCGCCTGCGGACCGCGCAGCTGCGCCGCGTCGAACGCCGCGACAGCGGCGGTGAGCTGGTCAACGACGCCGGTGGAGTCGCCGAGAACCAGGTAGGCCGTCGCCGCGTTGGCGGCGGCCCGGGTCGGGCAGTACGGGCCGAGGGTGAGGCTGGTGCTGACCTGCCCGCCCGTTGCGTGCTCGGGTAGCAGGGCGAACGCACGGTCCACGGCTTGGTGGACACCCCGGCGGTCACCGAGGTGGGCGAGCGCTCGTGCCTGCCCGTTGATCGTGAGGCGAATGCGGTGCGGGCCGGTGCCAGCGTGGCGCAGGCCGTCTTCGGCGTAGGCGAGTGCGTCGCGGTGCTTGCCGGTGTAGTAGGCGACCAGGCTTTGGGTGGCGCGGGCCCAGGCCTGCATGTCGGGTTGCCCAGCAGCGTGGGCGAGGTCGAAGGCTTCGGCGGCATAGGCGTGGGCGACCGTCAAGGCGCGCAGGTCCAGGGCGAGGGCGGCGAGGAGCCCGGACAGGTGGGCGGCGGCGGTGTAGAGCCGGGCGCGTTGCGGTGGGTGCTGCCGGGCGGCCATCAGCTGGTCGACGCTGACCCGCAGCGGACGCAACCGGGCCACGAGCGTGGCCGGCGGGAGCCGCTCGTTGTCACCGATCGCCTGCTGCACTTCGCGCTCCAGGTGCGCCAGCCGTGCGTCGTCATCGGCCGTCACGGTCAGCGCGGACCGGCGGGCGGTGATGCGCCGCTCGTGCTCCCACCACACGGCTGCCGCGTCGACAGCAGGGCCGGGGTCAGCGGGTGGGGGCGCCGGACGGTGGCGGTGTTGGTGGTCCAGATCGGCGATGCGGTCGAATTCCGCGGTCAGCACGCCACCAGTGCGCAGCACCGTGTCGCAGCGGGACCAGAAGGATCGTTCGGGATGCTGGCGGCCGGTTTCGGTGTTCGCCACCGAACTGCGTCCGTACTGCACGAGCCGGGCCAAACCATACTGGGTGTGGCCGGCGTCCTTACGCAGGCGGGCCAGATGGCGGCCGAGCGCACGGCGAGCTGCGGTGATCTCGTCGAGGTCGACCATCGCTCCACCCCCGGTCGCCGTAGTCACGATGAGCCGACACCGTAGCTGCTCCCGGTGACACTTCCTGGCCCCTGCGAACTCCCCGCTGCGGCTACCGCCGGGTCATGAAAACCCAGGTCACGGTGCTGGCATTAACGAGGCAGGGCTGCGACGCGGACATGGTCGGGATGGTGTCGGAGTTGTGTCGGCATCTGCCGACAATGTCGGCGCACGGCGCTGCGGGCGTGTCGACCGGCCAGCGTCCTACGGTCCCTGCATGCCCTCCGAACGCCGCGACATCACCGCTGGTCTGCCCCGCAAGCGGATGGCCGCCGGGCTGCTGATCACCGACCCAGACGACCGGGTTCTGCTGGTCGAGCCGGCCTACAAGGCCGGCTGGGAGATTCCCGGCGGTTGTGTCGAGGCTGACGAGTCGCCCTACCAGGCCGCGATCCGGGAGTGCCGGGAGGAACTCGGCCTTGACCTGGCACCCGGTCGGTTACTCGTCATGGACTGGGTGCCGGCCCGCGCCGGGCGCACCGAGGGCATCATGGCCGTCTACGACGGCGGCACCCTCGAACCCCGCGTGCACGAACGGATCGTGGTGCCGCCCGGCGAGTTGAAGGGCTGGGCCTTCTGCGACCCGCCAAAGGCCGCCCAGCGGCTACCGCCGTTGCTGACCCGCCGGATCACCGAGGCGCTCAACGCCCGTGCGGACGGGTGCAGCTACTACCTCGAAGACGGCGTCCGAGTCACCTGACCAGAGATCCGCCGCTCGGAAGCCAGCCGGGATCGCCGACGGGACACCGCCGCTGCCGCCGTCTGCATCGAGACACCACCACCGCCCACCGTGCTCACCTTCGGGAGGTACCGCCATGCCGAAAACCGACCACCCCGACCGCACGCCCGCCCGTCCCGCACCACCCCAGCGGGACTCGGTGCTGCCGGAGCTGCGGGAAGTGTGGTGGGAGACCGGTGTCCGGGCGCGAGCGCAAGCCGGCCTGTTCGCCGTCTTCTCCGAACTGCCCCGCCTGGTCTGGGCCGCGCTGGCGGTGAGTTGGCGCGCCGACCGGACACGGACACTGGTAGTAGCAGCGACGACGGTGATCGCGGGAGTGATGTCCGCGTTCGGGCTCCTCGCCGCACAGCGGGTACTGGTGGAGCTGTTCGCCGGTGGACCGACCGCCGACAAGGTAACCGCCGCGCTGCCCGCCCTGGCCGCGCTCGCGGCGGCCACCGCGCTGCGCTCCGGCATGGCCACCGGCATGGGGTACGCGCAGAACGGCCTCACCCCGAAGGTCGACCGGGAGGTCGAACGGGGCCTGTTCGAGGTGACCACCGCCGTACGGCTGGAGGCGTTCGACGCCGACGCGTTCGCCGACGACATGGAACGCGCATCCCGCGGCGCGAACTCCACCACCGCCCTGGTCCAGGCGTCGATGAACCTGCTCGCCGGCCTGGCCGGCGTCCTCGCCGTCGCCGTCGCCGTGGTGGTGGTCCACCCGCTGCTGCTGCTCGCCCTGCTGGTGGCCACCGTGCCGAACGGGTGGGCGGCACTGCGCGCCGGGCACCTGCGCTACCAGACCTACGCCGCCGGGTCGGTCCGCCGCCGCCGGCTGTGGCTGCTGCACCGGCTGATGGCCGAACGCGACTCCGCCCCCGAACTGCGCTCCTACGGGCTCCGAGACTTCCTGCTCGACCAGTACGACCGGGTCATGGACGTCGAGACCCGGATCCAACTCGCCCTGGCCCGCCGGGTCACCACGACCACCACCGTCGGCGCGATGATCGGCGGGATCGCCACCGCCGTGGTCTACGTCCTGCTCGGCCTGCTGCTCGTCGACGGTCAGATCCCCCTCGCCGCCGCCGCGACCTGCGTGATCGCCGTCCAATCCGCGCAACGCTCGCTGGCCGTAGTCACGTTCCAGGTCGACCGCGTCTACACCGAGGGGCAGCACTTCCGCGACTACACCGGCTTCATGACCCGCGCCGCCGACTACCTGCCGCCGCCCACCGACCGGGCCGCCGGTGTGCCGGCAACCGAGCGGCTGCGGGAGATCGCCGTCGACGCGGTGAGCCTGCGCTACCCCGACCGCGACAACCCGGCCGTCGACCACGTCACCCTGACCGTCTCCGCCGGGCAGACCGTGGCGTTCGTCGGGGAGAACGGCTCCGGCAAGTCCACCCTCGCCACCATGATCGCCACCCTCCGCACCCCCACCAGCGGCACCATCCGCTACAACGGACGGCCCGGCGACGACTGGGGCCCCGACGCGCTGCGTGCCCGGATCGGCGTCGTCACGCAGGAGTACCACAAGTGGCCCTTCACCGCCGCCACCAACATCGCCATCGGCGACATCACCACCACGACCGAGCAGGACCGGATCGAGGCCGCCGCCACCCGGGCGGTCGCCCACGACATGATCACCGACCTGCCGCACGGGTACGAGACACTGCTCGACCGGACCTTCGCCGGCGGCCAGGACCTCTCCGGCGGCCAGTGGCAACGCATCACCGCCGCCCGTGGGTTCCTGAGAGACGCCGACGTGCTCATCATGGAGGAGCCGTCCTCCGCCCTCGACCCCCGCGCCGAGGACGCCCTGTTCCAGGCCATCCGCGACCGGCAGGGACGCGGCATCACCATCTTGATCACCCACCGGCTCGCCAATGTCCGCCACGCCGACCGCATCTACGTCCTGCACCACGGCCGTCTTATCGAGGCCGGCACCCACGACCAGCTCATGACCCCCGACGGGCGGTACGCCGAACTGTTCAACCTCCAAGCGGCCGGCTATGGAAGCGGGGTCGACTGCCTGGACGAGGTCGCCGATGCCCATGCGGAGGGTCGGGTTCCGCACCAGCACCAGCCTGTCTCGTCATGAGGAGCGTCGCGATGGACGACCTGACTCACACCGGCAGCCCCGAGACGATCCTCGTCTGCATCCGCGGCAACTCCGGTTCCGGGAAGAGCACCATCGCCCGCGTGTTGCGGCGCCGGCACGGCCGCGGCTGCGCCCTCGTCGAGCAAGACCATCTACGCCGGATCCTGCTCAGAGAACGCGACAAGCCAGGTGGCCTGGCACCCGCGCTCATCGCGCAGAACGTCCGTTTCTGCCTCGACCACGGCTACCACGTGATCCTGGAAGGGATCATGCACGCCGCCCGGTACCGCACCATGCTCACGGAACTGCGCGAAGCCCATCGCGGGCGGACGTTGTTCGTCTATCTCGACGTGTCGCTACCCGAGACACTGCGGCGACACGAAACGCGCCCGGAGGCGACGGAGTTCACCCCCGACATCATGCGCAACTGGTACGCCCCGCGCGACCTTCTCGGCTGGCCGGGCGAACTCGTCTTGCCCGAGAGCACCTCAATGGAAGAAGCGATCGGCCTCATCACCACTGCCGCCGGCCTACCGTTGACTGGTCGCGACAACGACCTACTACCAGCCGTCCCGTGACCACGCCTCACGTGACAACCCCGGACCGGGCGGGCGTCCCGAGGGGCGCGGCGGGCATCCTGTGCGCGGCGCTCGTCGCCGGTGCCGCGCCCGCCGGGGTGGGCATCGAGCGGGTCGTACACCGCTCGGACAAGGCCCTCGTCGCCATCGAGCGCCAGGACGGCCAGCCAGTAGCAGCGAAACGTCCCATGAATAATCCTTACTGGGTGGGCCGGCGCCAGCTCCGCATCCGCACCCGCCTAACGGCCGCCGGCCTGCCCAGGTCTCGACTCGCGCAGTTGCGCCAGACGCTGCGGCAGGCACGTCGTGACCCTCGGGCACTGACGCGGTGACCAGAAGCAGGACGACCGCTAGCGTGCCGGCCCACCATCGGCCACCGGCCGCTGGTGGGCCATCGTCGCCTCTGAGCCGTGACTTCTACCGCCTGTGGGGCGCCTACTCGGTCAGCGAACTGGGATCGTCTGTTGGGGCCGGCGCGCTGCCACTGGTCGCGATCCTGCTGCTGGACTCATCGAGTTTGCAGGTCTCCCTGCTCGCGGTGATCTCCGGCATCGCCTCAGCGGTCATCGTCCTGCCTCTGGGACCCTGGATCGAGTTCCGCCGTAAGCGACCCGTCATGTGCGGCGCCGACCTGCTGCGCTGTGCGGCCCTCGCCAGCATCCCCGTCGCCGCCGCGCTGCACGAGCTGACCTATGCGCAGCTGTGCGTCGTGGCTATCGTCCAGACCGCCGGCGGTATCGCGTTCGGCGCTGCCAGCGGCGCACACCTGAAGAACCTGGTCACGACCGAGCAACGCGTCACCGCCATCGGCAGGCTCGACACCTCCCAGTGGACGGCGAACAGCATCGGGTCACCCATCGGCGGGATCCTCGTCTCCTGGCTCGGCACCACCGCGTCCGTCACCGTTGACGCCGTTAGCTTTCTGCTGTCCGCACTCGGAATCCGCCGCCTGCGCAGCCCTGAGCCACCACCGCCCCCACGACACCCCGCGCCCCGCAGAGGCATGGAAATCGTCGAGGGCTGGCGGTACATCCTCCACCACGCCAGCCTGCGGGCGTTGCTGATCAACGCGGTCATCTTCGGCGGCGCCATCATGGCCGCCACGCCCGTCGTCACGGTGCTCATGCTCCGCGACCTACACCTCGCGCCATGGCAGTACGGCCTAGCCCTCGGACTGCCCTGCCTCGGCGGATTCCTCGGCTCCCTGACCGCTGGCCCCCTCACCAACCGCTACGGCCTCCACGCGGTACTGCTCACCACCGGAGTGGGCCGCACCCTCTGGATGGGTCTCAGCTTCTACCAGCAACGGCGGGTGAACGACCTATGCAGGCGCGACCGGACGGTAGGGGTAGCGATTCGCATCGAAGGCCGCCTCTGGCTGGCGCCCGGTCATCTCGCTCAGCCGGCCGAGGCGCGATGGCCCCGGGGAGGTGGCGGTGGCAGATCCGCACGAGGTATGCGACGCGTGGCGCGCGCTTGGCCAGCAGTTGGCCGCGTATCGCATGGCGGCTGGCCACACCCAGCACTCACTGGCACCGAGGATCCTCACCGGCCGCAGCACGATCGCGAAACCCCGCGTAGCCAGAACTGCACGGTAGGGTGACGGCTGCATCGATTCATGCCTCTGGCCCAGTTCTATCTCTCCTTCACGCTGGCCAACGGCGCGTTGATCTAGGAGACGGCGATGGTAGACCCACACGAGGTGAGTGAGGCCTGGCGAGCGCTCGGACAGCAACTGGCCGAGTTCCGCAAAGCGGCCGGCCACACCCAACACTCGCTTGCTCCGAGAGTCAACTACGGACGCAGCACTATCGCGAATGTTGAGGTCGGCCGCCAGCAGGCGCCAAGGACCTTCTGGGAGCGCTGCGATCAGTTCCTTGCAGCGGACGGGCAACTGACAGCAGCCTACGATCGGCTTCAAACGCTCCGGCATCCGTCCCGTCGTGCCGATCGAGTGGAGCCTGCCCGTGGAGCAACGTCAGCTGGGCACTTCGACATCGAGCCCTCGCAGGAGCCAGACATGCATCGTCGAGATCTCCTCACCGCCATCGCGGCGATCGCATCCTCTGGTGCCATTGCCGCACCTTCCAGCCCAAGGCGTCGCATAGGACTTGGGGATGTCGCAGAGCTCGCCAGCCGCACAGCACGGCTACGGCGACTCGACAACTACCTCGGCGGCGCCGACACCCTGCCGCTCTACGAAAGCGAAATCCACAGGACCATCACCTTGGTCCGCACGGGCATCTTCGGCGGAGCAACCGGCAAGGCGATGCTGTCTTTGCTGGCCGAACAAACCCAACTCGCGGGCTGGGCAGCCTTCGACGCAGGGAGCACGCAGCACGCGGCCACTCTGTTTGCCAGGAGCCGATCGATCGCCTTGGAAACCAGCGACCAACTCTTGGCCGCCAACGCACTGGCCCTCCTGGCCTATCAACGTGCGAGCCTCGCCCAACCTGACGTCGCCGCTGCTGAAGCATCGCAGCTGCCTGCAAACGCAGGACACAGCCCCGTCGTCCGGGCACTGCTGCTTGAGCGTCTGGCGTTCACCTACGCCGTCGCTGGCCTCGAGCGGCAGGCTGGTCACGCTCTCGATGCGGCACAAGATGCTCTCGACCGACCCACCTCCGGGCACGCACCCGACTGGGCAACATGGGTCGACCGCGACGAGATTCGGATCATGACTGGTCGCGTCTGGTCCGAACTGCGCCGGCCACTGCGTGCCTTACCAGAGTTGGAAGAAACCCTGCGCCGGTTCGATGACACGTACGCACGGGACAAGGCCCTCTACTCCACCTGGCTCGCTGACGCCTACCTCGACGCAGGAGAATGCGAACAAGCCGCCGAGGTCCTGATCCAGTCGAAGCGGCTGTGCGACGGGATCGCCTCCCCACGACCCGCCGCTCGCATCGACGCCGTCCGGGAACGCCTCACTCCCTACCGGCAAGTCGCTGCGGTCGCAGCGGTACTCGCATAGCCAGGTCCGTCATCGGCAATCTTGGCCGTCAGCGGAATCCGTGACGCTGTCCACCCACTGCAGGTAGGACGGAGAGCCAGCGGCTACCGGAATCGCGACGATCTCGGGGTTGGACCACTCATGATGATCCTTAAGGTAACTCTCCAATCGCGAATATGCTCCGACGCTGGACCTGAGTAGCACCTGCCACTCCTCGCCGGTGCCGAACGACCCTTCATGCCAAAAGGCCGACTCGACCGGCCCCGCAACCTGACCGCCAGCGGCCAGCCGCTCCCGCACCGCGCCCTGCATCAGCCGCCGTGCGACCTCCCGACTCCCGGCCGCCGTGTACACGTACAGCACCTCGCTCATGAAACTGACACTACGCATCCAGACACCGCGAGTCAGGATGGGATCTCTTGCGAGGGCTTGCTCTGACAACGCCTTCACCGCGCTCGCTCCTCGGCGGGCGTCGGGTATCGGCCAGCGGCACCGGCGTGCCCGGGCACAGTAGGACCGGGCCCTCGTAACTCATCCGGCCAAAGTCGTCCCGCCCCGGTACGTGCGTTCGGGGCTGTCGGACTCGGCGTCCGCCAGTACGCTCGCGGCCGTGGTGGACACGGCAGCAGTGCAGCAGGCACTGGCCAACCTGGCGACGCGGCTGGCAACCCCGGTGGACTTCATCAACATCCACCGCGCCAACAAGGACGAGGCGAAGCGAAATCCTCGCTACCGCAGCATGAGGTACGGCTCTTTCCTCCACGCATACGGGCCGTTCGAGATGTTCTTCAACGAGTTAATCGGCGCACACGGAGGTCCCCGCCAGGGCACACCAGCGACCATGGACCGGATACGCGAGCGCATCGCCCAGCACCTGCAGATCCCGAACGCGACCCGCCATTGGCAGGCACGCGTTCGGACACAGCCCCTACCCGGCCGTGGCGGACGGTGGCTCTGGACCACCATCCAGACCCAACGGCTGGGTGACTACCTTCGCGACGCCAAGGCAGTCCGCAACCGGCTCGCCCACGGCGACGACCCCCACACCGCACCGAACACGTCCGGCACCCTGTACGACCGAAAGGACGGCAAGACCTCTATCACGCTGATGTGGGTCGAGGGCTTCGTGCAGGCGACACAGGACCTGGCGACAATCACCGCGCTGGAACTGACCAACGACACCACGCTCATCCCCGACTGGCCGGTGCCACCGCGCACCGGTGTCAGCGCGAACCCGCCTCCGCCCCCGTACGCGCTGACGCGGTAGGAACCAGCACTCCGGGCATCGGGCCTCGCTACGCGCGTCCGGCGATCGTTTCGGCGTCGCGGCTTCGCCGGCCATCCCCGAACGCTCACGCCGCTGGTCACTCGCCCTTCCTATGCGATCCCAACGACGTGCACACCGGGCCCACCGCAGCACGGCGCCGGCGACGCACCCAGGTCAGACCGCCGCTGGGAGTTGCAACAGGCTCGCCGACGTCGCTACGTAGCGCCATCGCCGAGCCCTCGCGATGCACCGCCCATCGTCATCCCAGCCAACGGGCCCGACCGCCCTCGAATCAGAAGCGCTCCAACCCGCCTGACGTGCCCGGGCACTAACCCGATCCATCGGTACTCTCGGACCAGCCAGCACGCACCGCACACTCACCGACGGTTCCGACGCGGTCCAGAACAAACCGCCGCCGAAACAAACGAGCACCAACGGAGCACCAGCGTCCCAGCAGACGGGAGCGGCGGCCACGCAATGGGAATGAAAAAGACCGTGACCCCTGTTCTAGCAGGTCACGGCCTTGATCGTTTGTGCGCCCGAAGGGACTCGAACCCCTAACCTTCTGATCCGTAGTCCGAACCCATCAGATGCTCTCTACGCCGTGTAGCCGTCACGTCCGGCGTGTCGCTGAGTGCTGCTGCGTGCCGAAAAGAGTGGCTGAGTATCTGCTGGTCAGGCCCGTGTCGCGAGCGGTATGCGGCACCCTGCGGTACCGCGGTCGGCCCTACAGGACGGGCTGTGCCGGTTCTGTTCCAAGCGTGCTGGCCATGCGCCGGACATCCGAGCACCATCGGAGCACCATCACAGCAGGTCACCGTCGCCAGCGGGCGCCATCGCCGTGCTACAGCGGCGGTCGGCCCCTCGCCACGCGATCACTCGGTGACAGCCGTCAGGTGCGGCGGTTCGCCGCCGGTCTTAAGGAAGGTGACTGCCAGTTGTATTGCCGTTTCGGGCCGCAGTTGTAGGTGCTCGGCCGGATACTCGGTGGGCACTCCGCCGAAGTCGAAGTGGAGTCCCTTGGTCAGGGCTTCCGCTGTGGGGTCGTTGAGGTAGTCGCCGTCGTCGGCGATGTGTACCGCGAAGGCGTGGGTGGGGTGACCAAGGCCGATCTGGATGCCGGGTGGCAGGTCGTCAGGGTCGTCGTCGGTGTCGCTGAAGATGGTCAGCACGACGGGCTCGCCGGCCTGTTCGGGCGGCGAGATAGGTGCCCTCGTTGAACGCCGCGACGGCGCTGAAGGGTGCGCTGCGGTGCAGGGCCGCAGCCATGTCAGCCCACAGCGATGGACCCGCATCGTCAGCTATAAGAGCCACGTGCTTATAGGGTCCAGCGAGGTCCGTCGCCAGGGCCTTGCTCTTCTGGATGAGCAAAACGAGCTCGTGCCCGTCGTCAGCCAGGCGTTGGTGGCAGGGTCGGTTGGTTCCGCAAACCAAGACGCCCAATTGCTGTTTCCCCGTGTGAACGTCGTTGCCAGTGAATTTCAGCGGTACCTAAGACGGCAAAAGCGTTTCGAAGTTTCACTCATAGATGGAAACTGCCTGCCGTCACGGCATTTGCTGCCGTGGAGGGAGGTGGGCCCGGGCGGATTCCTCTCAGGTCGGATTGAGGCAAGCGGGCGTTAAGTGGAAGCCCATGCCCAAAGGACGAGCAGTGGCAACACCATAGCGGACGAACCGTTCAAGCTGTCGCTGTGAGATAAGCCACCGAAGCACTGTATGGACTTTGCCGCCTACTGAGAGTTGCATGAGTCGGGTTCCGAACGGTGGGACGGTCGAAACGACCGTCGTGTCGCGGAACTTCCGCAAGCAACGACGCTATGCAGGAGGCACGGGGCGATGAGAACGACGGTGACCGAGCGACAAACAGGCCCGCCTGAGGATCATGCCGTCGTCGCGCCCACCCTCCGGCGCGATGGAGCTGCGGCCCTGTCGTGCTGAGCCGCCTGCTCCCACCCTCCGGTTCCAGTCGCACCCTCACCGTCATAACGCTGGTGCACACAGTCGGGCAGGGGCTGTGGATGGCCATCAGCGCCATCTTCGCCACCTCCGTGGTGGGTCTGTCGGTTGCTGAGTTCAGCAGCGGCTTGGTGGTGGCCGCCGTCGTCGCGCTGGCGCTGAGCACCCCCACCGGGCACCTCGCCGACCGCATCGGCCCCCGCGTGGTGCAGATCTGGTCCTTCGTCCTGCTTGGACCACTGACCGCGGCACTGCTTTTCGTCCACGACGTCGGCGCCTACATCGCCGTCCTGTCGGTGCAGGCCGTCGCCTACAGCGCCAGCCGCAGCGCCCGGATGGCGATGGTCGCCGGCCTGATCCCCCCGGCCGATCGGGTGCGCGTGCGGGCGTACCTGCGGGCCACCAGCAACGTCAGCGTCTCGGTCGGGGCCCTCATCGCCGGCGTGCTGCTGACCGTCGACACCCCGATGGCGTACCGCAGCGCGGTACTGGTCAACGCCGTCGCCTACACCGTCGCCGGGCTGCTCACCGTCCTGCTGCCGGCGGTGGCACCCCAGCCGCCCAGGCCCGGCCCGAAGCTGGAGGTGCTGCGTGACCGCCCGTACCTCGGCTTCGTGGTGCTGGACGGTCTGCTGAGCATGCACTACCTGATGCTCGACGTGGTCCTGCCGCTGTGGGTGGTGCGCCACACACAGGCGCCGCGCTGGATGGTCGCCGCGATCTTGCTGATCAACACCGTCGGTGTGGTGCTGTTCCAAGTCCGGGCGGCGCGCGGTACTGACGAGCCGGTCGCCGCAGCGCGGGCGGTGCGATTCGGTGCGCTGTTTCTCGCCGTCGCCTGCGTCGTCTTCGCCTCCAGCGCGCACGTCTCGGCGCTGTTCGCATCCCTGCTGCTGGCGGCCGGCGCGTTGGTGCACGTAATGGGGGAGATCCGGCAAGCTGCCGGCAGTTGGGGGATCTCCTTCGGCCTCGCCTCCGAGCACGCCCAGGGGCAGTACCAGGGCACCTATGCGATGGGCACCGACCTGGGGAAGATGGTCGCCCCGGCGGTGCTGACCTGGCTGGCGATCCAGCACGGGACGGCCGGGTGGCTGGCCATGGCGGTCGGCTTCGCGGTGGTCGGCTCCGCTGTGCCGTTCGTGGTGGCGTGGGCGAATCGGCACCGACGTGTGCCACAGCTCGCACCAGCGACCGGGTGAGGGCGCTGACGGTTTCCGGATCGGCCACACCGTGAGGTCGACACCCCGACGCGAGGCCTGAGCCCGCTCCACCGTCGCACCTGCCACCCCACGGCCGAGCGCCGGCAACCGCTATCGACGAGACCGAAGTCTGCACACGCGTGCCCTCGGCACCTGCATGCGCGGTTTACGCGCCGCGAACAGGGGAGACAATGACAGACGAACAACCGCGAGCCACCACCACGCCGCAGCCCGGAGCCGGGCCGACGGAGACACTGCAACTTCCCGTGACAGGAACGGGTGCCGCCGCCATCGGTGTCCATGAGGACATTTTATGGACCGGTGACGTTGACGCCGCGGTCGCGCAGGCGCACCCCGGCACCGAGGCAAACGTACTGTTCGCCGCCTTCGCGCTGCTGGTACACGGGTACAGCGGGCAGGACGACATCCTGCTCGGCCGAGCCGGTGGGTTCGCCCCGGACGGTACGCCCGACCGCCGCCCGGTCCGCTCGACGCTCGGCGCCGGCACCTCGTTCGCCTCGCTGGTGTCGCAGCTCGCTATCCCTGCCAGCCCGCCACCGGCGGCCACTGAGGGGGCGCGTGTCACGTTCGTCCACACGAAAGTGGCCGGCACAGGGGTGGGCGAGGCACCGGATCCGGCCGGGGACGCCCTGTGGCTGCACGTGGTGGGCAGCGGCGCCGAAACGCGGTTCACCCTGCGCTACGACACCGGCCTGTTCACCCGAGAGTTCGCCGACCGGATGGCGGCCAACTATCGCACACTGCTCGCCGATGCCTGCCGGCGGCCTACCGTACCGGTCCACGAGCTGATCCTGGTGTCCCCGCCGGAGGCGGACTACCTGCTGCGGGAGGTCAACGACACCGCACGGCCGTTCCCGCACGACGCTACCGTGCACGGGCTGGTCGAGGCGCAGGCGCAGCGCACACCGGAGGCACCCGCCGTCGAGTGGCGGGGCCGGATACTGAGCTACCGGGACCTCAACTCATCCGCCAACCGGCTGGCCCGGGCATTACGCTCCGCCGGGGTCGCCCCGGGCGGGCGGGTCGGCGTGTGCGTCGATCGCTCTCAGCGCACCGTCAGCCTGCTGCTCGCCGTACACAAGCTGGGCTGCGCATACGTCCCGCTGGACCCGGCGTACCCGGCGGAGCGGCTGGCCGCGATCGCCACCACCGCCAACATGGCCGCGGTCGTGTTCGACGCCCCCGAGACGCCCGGCTGGCTCGCCGTCCTCGATGCCCTGCCGCTGGTCGTCGACGACCTGGTCAAGCAGGCCGCCGAGCAGCCCGCCGACAACCTCGACCTCGTCGTCGCGCCGACCGACCCGACCCACCTGATCTACACGTCCGGCTCGACCGGGCTGCCCAAGGGCGTGGTGGTCAGCCATCACAACGTCGCCGCCCTGCTCGCTTGGGCGTGGCGCACATACTCGCCCGACGACGTGTCCCGGGTGCTGTTCGGCACCTCGCTCAACTTCGACCTGTCCGTGTTCGAGCTGTGGTGCCCGCTCACCGTCGGCGGCTGCGTCGTCGTGGTCGACAACGTCCTCGCCCTGACCGAGCCGAACGCGCTGCGCCCGTCGCTGATCAACACCGTGCCGAGCGCGCTGAACGTACTGCTGCAGCGCCACGCCGTACCGAGCAGCACGGTCGTGCTCAACGTCGCCGGTGAGCCGCTCGCCCGGGAACTGGTCAACGCCGCCTTCGCTGACACGTGTGTACGGCGGCTGTACAACCTGTACGGGCCGAGTGAGGACACCACGTACTCGACCTGGAAGTGCTTTACCGGACCCACCGAGGACCCCCCAACGATCGGGGTGCCGGTCGACAACACCGTCGCGTACCTGCTCGACGCGGCCGGACGGCTGGTACCCCACGGCGTACCGGGTGAGCTGTACTTGGGCGGCGCCGGAGTGGCCGGCGGGTACATCAACGACCCGCAGCGTACGGCGGCCGTGTTCGTCGAGGCGCCGGCCGGGCTGGGCCTGCCCGCCGGCACCCGGCTCTACCGCACCGGCGACCTGGCCCGCTGGACGGCCGATGGGGAACTCGACTTCCTAGGCCGCCGCGACAACCAGGTGAAGGTGCGCGGCTACCGCATCGAGCTCGGCGAGATCGAGGCAGGGCTGCGTGAGGTGGTCGGGCTGCGCGACGTCGCCGCGCTGGCGGTGCGCCACCACGGCGACGCCCGCCTGGTCTGCTGGCTCGGCGTCGATGAGGCCGACGGCGTGAGCGTGGAGCAGGTCGCCGCGCACCTGCGGGCCACACTGCCCAACTACATGCAGCCGGCCCGGATCATCCTCACCGCGCAGCTTCCGCTGCTGCCCAACGGTAAGGTCGACCGCAAGGCCCTCGCTGCCCAGGAGATCGACTGGAGCGCCGGCATCGGCGCGGCCTTGGACGCCGACGCCGGTACGCCGGGGGAGTGCGGCGCGGCCGAGGCTGCAGCCGCGCGGTTCGACGAGGACGGCCAAGCCGTCGCCGGGGCGTGGACGGACCTGCTCGGCCTGGCCGAGGTACGCCCAGACCTGGATTTCTTCTCCGTCGGTGGGCACTCCCTACTGGCCAACCTGCTGGCCGCGCGTCTGGCCGAGCGCTCCGGCACGGTGGTGCGGGTATCCGACATCTACGAGAACCGCACGCTCGCCGAGCAAATCGCCATGATCCGACGAGGCCGTGCCCAGGCGCCCTCTACGACCACCGGCGACGACGCGGCCCAGCGCCTGGCCGCCGCGGCCCGGACGTGGGTGGGGCTCAGGGCGGTGAGGGCGTCGCCCAGGTGCCGTTGGGTGTGCTGCGGTCGGCCCAGGTCGTGGAAGCAGTGGGCGATTTCGTCGGCGAGGTACGCCGCGTCGAAGTACCCGATCCACGCCGGCTCGTCCTCGGGCTTGGCACGGGCCAGTTGCCTTTCCGCGATGTCGAGGTGGGTCAGGCAGTCGTCTTCGCGTCCAAGGCGGGCGTGCGTGCGCGCCACCACCGCGTGCAGCGCGGCTGCCACGGCGGGCGTCGCCTGGGTCTCGCTTCCTCTCACCGCCGTCAGCGCCATCCTGCGTGCCGGCTCGGGATGGCCGCAGTGCAGTGCGAGGTGGCCGATGTTCACTGCGAGCAGGTAGCTGCCGTACGGGCGGTCGTCGGCGGCTTCCGTCAGACGTAGAGCGCGAAGGTAGCGGCGCTGGGCGAGGCCATGGGCACCGGTGTCGACCGCCTGGTACCCGCAGAGCTCGAAGAATCCCGCCGCCAGCGTGTACAGGTGCCGGCCGACAGCCTCGGAGGTGGGAGTGTTCGCCAACAGCCGGTTCAGCTCGCCTTCGACGTACCGCTGCACCTGCGCGTGGACTCGTCCGGCGCCGTGGGTGTGGTCCAACTGCCGGAACATCGCCAGAGCGGTCTCCGCCGCATGAAGATCCTCTTCGTCAACCTGGTCAGGCGAGCCGGGTCGTCCGACCACGGGCGGCCGGGGGTCCGCCGCAGCGTTCAGCCAGTCAAGGGCGGCGCGATCGAGGACACCGGGCTGGAAGGGAACACGGACGACCATGCCCGCCACCCCGGGCTTCTCCTTCAATTGGGTGGGCAGCAGGGTGTCTGCGTTGCCAGAACCGCTCGGGGAAGTTGCCCGCATGTTCTCGCTGTTGCGACTTTCCTCGAGAAGAGGTAGCAGGCGGGTCAAGGCCCCTCCGGCTTCCAACGCCCTGTCGCAGGCCTCGACGAATTCCCGGGATGGGAAACGGTCCGCTGTCTCGATCCGACGCACCAGGTCGGCGCTGAAGCGGATCATCGCGCCGAGTCGCGCCTGGGAGAGGTTGGCCCTCTCCCGCAGCCGACGCAGCTCGGCACCGAAGAAGTGGCGCTCGGACAGGGACGGCTGGAGCATCCGCGGGGTCTGGCCCATAGCACCGCCTCCTCGTGACTGTTCGCACCACTATGACGATGATCAGCGTGACTATCGCGCACATAGGGTCACTCGGTGTTCAGCGCGGCGCAACCACGAACACCGAGGTGCGTAGGTACGGGAGACGCTCACCGGTGGCGCACATGCGGACAGCCGCTTCGTCCGCATGCTCGGCATTCACTCCACCGACTCGCCGGGCGATTGTGGAGACGTGCCGTTGGCTGCTCGTCAGATCCGCCACCGACTTAGCACGGGAGGCTGCAGTGCAGCAGGAGTCCGCTCCGCGCCGCGATCTTGGTACAACGGCTGCGCCCCGGCTTTCCCGACGCACGAACGATCATGCCCATGGGCATTGGGCGCTTACCCGGGCACCCATGACCGCCAGCAGGACGCGACCTTCGACCGGCACCACACCGACTTGAGATACCCGTGTGACTTGGCGAGTCCAGCGGCTTGACGCTCTGTTGGGCCCGAGAAGAGCGGTACGGCGGACCACCCGATCGGGAGGTCCTGATGGAGAGGGAGAGCACCCGAATGAGTGTCGACACGGCGAGCGGCGAGGACCTCCACGCCGCAATGGTCGATCAGCTCGTCGCTGATCACATGGAGAAAGGGCTGGTCATGCGGCCCGAGGTGGAGGCGGCACTACGGTCCGTGCCACGTCATCTGTTCACGCCGGATGCCGCGCTTACGGAGGCGTATCGGGCCGACCAGGCCGTGGTGACCAAGCGGATCGGCGACGAGGCGGTCAGTTCGGTGTCGGCGCCGTGGCTCATCGCGGAGATGCTCGGTCAGGCAGCCGACGCCGTCGACGGCGGGTTGGCCGGTCGGCACGTCCTGGAGATCGGTTCCGGCGGATACAACGCCGCGCTGCTGCGCGAGCTGGTCGGCCCGTCGGGCTCGGTCACGACCGTTGACATCGATCGTGAGGTGACCGACCGGGCCACCGCCTGCCTCACTGCGGCGGGTTACGACGACGTGGCCGTGGTGTGCGCGGACGCCGAGCAACCGGTCAACCCGGGCCGCACATACGACCTGATCATCGTCACGGTCGGCGCGTGGGACATTTCCCCGGCTTGGACCGCGCAGCTGGCCGAGAACGGAACGCTGGTCGTGCCGCTGCGGACGTTCGGGATGACGCGATCGTGGGCGATGCGTCGGACCGGCGATCGGCTGGTCAGTCACAGCCAGCGGTTGTGCGGGTTCGTGTCGATGCAGGGCGCTGGGGCGCATGAGGTGCGGTACGTCGACATCGCTGACGGGGTTCATCTGCGGCTGGACGAGGACCAGCAGGTCGATCGCCGCGCTGTTGGTGAGCTGTTGGCGCAGCCGCAGACGCAGGCGTGGGCCGGGGTGAGTCTGCCCCCTCGTACCGTCCTGGCTGACCTCGACCTGTGGTTGGCGTCCCGCATCACCGATGCGGGACAGCTTTTCGTTGTTCTTACGGCTCAGCAGGAGGCAGTGGATTCCGGCGTCGTCGCCCCGGCGTGGCGCTTCGGCACACCGGCCGCCCTCAACAACGGCGCGTTCTGCTACCGCTCGACGCTGCGCTGGAACGACGACGACATGTTTGACCTCGGCGCCTGTGCACATGGGCCCGACGCCGCGTCGGCGGCCGGTCGGATGGTCGGACAGATGCGCGCGTGGCTGGATTCGGGTAGTCCTTCGCCGGTGCTGCACGTCCTGCCCACTGGTACTCCCGACGGCGACCTGCCGGCCGGGACGGTGTTGGACAAGCGGCACAGCCGCTTCGTCCTCACCTTCATCCCCGCATAGAAGGGAACGCGAGTGAACGACACCGAAGCCTCGGAGTTCGCCCTGGACGTCAGCCTGGTCGACGCCGGCCCCACCGCGGGCGGCTACGCCACCGCCACCGACGACGGGTGCGGCTCCGGCAACACCGGCTCCAACGCCTGCACGACCAGGTGCGACGGCGGCGACTGACCCCTTCCGTTCCTCTCACGATCGGGCCCGGCGTCGCGCACGCCGGGCCCGTCGATTCGGTGGTGCATCATGGTTCCCGCATCTGGCGCGGCGCTGATCAGAATCGCCGCCTACCCCAAGGGCCTCGTTCTGCCGCCCTGGCCCGACATGGCCCACGGTCATCCGGATCAGTGGCGCGAGTGGCTGGACACGACGTGGACGCTGCCCGGGTTCGCGGCAGCCGTTACCGGCGCGGCGCCGCAGCTGGCCGACCAGATCCAACGCGCGCTGAGCGGGGAGCCGGTGCCTCGGCAGCGACTGCGGCGCCTGGTGCAGTCAGTGGTCCGGTACCTGCTGCGCTGGACCACCCGTGCGACCCCGTTCGGCACGTTCGCCGGTGTCGCCCCGGTCCAGTTCGGCGCTCGCGCGGCGGTCCGCTTGGGCGACGCTCATCGCGCGGTCTCCCGCCCCGACGGCCAGTTCATCGCCGAGCGCGTCGCGCGGGCCGAGCAGGACCTGGCAACCCTGCGCGCCTTCGCGGTGGTGACGAACTCGTTGGGATACCGGCGCGGCGACAGGTGGATTCTGCCCTGCGCCCACGCCAGCGACGATCGGCGGTGGGACGTCGAGATCCGCCTGACCAGCCCAATCCGGGCGGCGATCCAGGCGGCGCGCTCACCGGTCAGGTTCGCCGACCTCGCCGCGACGGTCGCCGGGCCCGCCAGCATCGCCGACGCCGAACGGCTGCTGGCGGAACTGGTCCACACCGGGGTGCTGCTGTCGGCCCTCCGCCCACCCATGACCGCTACCGACCCGGCCGCACACGCTGCCCGCCACGACGTCATTCCGACGCCGGGCAGCCGGACCGCCGTCGATCTACGCGCCGACATCGCCGTGACCCTGCCCCCGCCGGTCCTGTACGAGGCGGAGCGGGCCGCGTCGACCCTCGTGGCGGTAGCGCCACCACCTACCCCCGGATGGGCCGAGTACCACAACGCGTTCATCGAGCGATGGGGTCCAGGAGCGGCTGCTCCCATCCGTGAGGTGCTGAACGTGCTCGGGTTTCCGGCCGGCTACCGGGGATCCACTCGTCGCGCTCCAGCGCTGTTCACCGCCCGCGACCGGCTGCTCGGACAGCTCGCGCAGCAGGCCGCACTCGACGGCTGCGCCGAAGTGGTGCTCGACGACGCGCTGATCGACCGGCTCCGCGGGAGCGACGACCGGCCGCCGATCCCGCACACCGAACTGCGGTTCACCCTCGCCGCCGACACTCCGCACGATCTGGACCGCGGCGCGTTCACCCTGACGGTACTCAGCGGGTCCCGCCACGCCGGGGTCGCCGCCGCCCGGTTCCTGCACCTGCTCACCCCCGCCGAACTCGCCGGATTCCAACAGGTCTACCGGCATCTGCCGACCGCCCTGCCCGGCGCAACCCCGCTGCAGCTGTCCGGACCACCCCTTGACGCCCGCCTCACCGCAGTAGCCCGGACGCCCGAGCTGCTGCCCGTCCTTCCTATCGGCGACTTCCACCCGGCACCGCCGTACACGATCGAAGACCTGGCGGTGGTCGGCGACGGACGCTGGTTGTGGCTGGTATCGCTGACCACCGGTCAGCCCGTCGAGCCGCTGCTGTTCAACAGCGTCCTGCTGCCTACGCTGCAGCAGCCGCTGATGCGGTTCCTGGCCGAGATCTGGACCGCCTGGACGGCACCGTGCAGCCGGTTCGACTGGGGACACGCCAGCGGCCTGCCGTTCCTACCCCGCCTGCGACGGGGACGCACCATCTTGCACCCCGCCCGCTGGATCGTCGACCACACCGCGCTTCCCGCTCAGGGGACAGCATGGGCGCAGTGGCGTGACGCCTGGCGACGACACCGCCTCCAACGGCACATCCCGCAGCAGGTCCTGGTCGGCGATGACGACATACGCCTACGCCTTGACCTGGACAACCCCGCCCACCTGGCGGTCCTACGCGACCACCTCGAACGGCATCCCCGCACCGTGATCACCGAGGCTCCAGGGCCAGCGGGCTGGATCGACGACCGCCCCGCCGAACTCCTGCTCACCCTCACCCACCCCGCGCCGGCCGCTCAACCAGCCCGACCAGCCCGACCAGCCACCACTGTTCAGCACTGGCCAGGGCGGTCACGGTGGATCGAGGCACACCTACACGGTCGGCTCGATGACATCTTGACCGACCTCGCCGGCCACCTACCAGCCGGCTGGTGGTTCCTGAGGTATCCCCATCCCGAGCCGCACCTGCGGCTACGCATCCCGCTTCCGGACACTGACCGGTTCGCCGACACCGCCCGCCATCTCGCCGGCTGGGTGCAGCACCTGCACGATGACGCCCTCCTGCACGACTACAGCCTGCACCCGTACCGCCCCGAAACCCGCCACGGCGCTGCGGCGACCCTCGCCGCCGCCGAGCGGGTGTTCGCCGCCGACTCCCACGCCGCCCTGCACCGGCTCACCGGCGACCGACAGGCCGCCGCCGCCGCCGGGATGATCGCCATCGCCGACGGCTTCACCGGCGACGGGCCGCGCTGGCTCGCCACCCACGTCCCTCACCGAACCGGCCCCCGCCTCGACCCCGCCCAGCTCGAACAAGCCCGACGTCCAGTGCATGACGAGCGACTCGCGGCAGCGCTGGCCGCCTACCGCTCCATGGTCGCCGATGACGGGCTCGACCCCGACGACGTGTTGGCTGACCTGCTGCACCTGCACCACGCCCGCATGGTCGGCGTCGACCCCGCCTCCGAACGGCACTGCCTGCGGATGGCCCGCACCATCGCCCGCACCACCCTCGCCGGGCTCAAGCCGTGACCACGGGACAGTCCCTCGCCGACGGTGCGGCCGGCATCGCCCTGCTGCACCTGGAAACCGGCAACCGGCCGGCAGCGTACGAGGCACTGCGCCACGCCACCGCCGGTGGCGTGAGCATCAGCGACGGAGCCAGCCTCTTCTACGGCGCTCCCGCACTCGCCTTCGTCCTCGCCATCACCGACCATCCGGGGCTCGCCCAGGCACGAGCGGTCACCGCCGACGGCACCGCCACCGTGGCCCGACGACGACTCGACACTGCCCACCGCCGCATCGACCGCCACGAGCAGCCGCACTACGCCGAGTACGACCTCATCCGCGGGCTGACCGGGCTCGGCGTCGTCCTGCGCAGGCTCGGCGATCACGAACTGCTCCGTCAGGTCCTGGACTACCTCGTCCGGCTCACCGAACCGTGCGACGAACTGCCCGGCTGGTGGTGCTGGAACGGGTCCGAACGCCGCCAGCCACCGCCCTTGGGTGGTCACGCGAACTTCGGTATGGCGCACGGCATCACCGGTCCCTTGGCTCTGCTCGCCCTCACCCTCCGCGACGGCATCACCGTCGCCGGACACACCACGGCGATCAACCGCATCAGCCGATGGCTGGACGCCTGGCAGCAGCACACCGACGGCACGATCTGGTGGCCGCAAACCATCACCCTCACCGACCTACACTGCGGAACAACGGCCCAGCGAACCCCGCTGCGGCCGTCCTGGTGCTACGGCACCCCCGGCATCGCCCGCGCCCAGCAACTCGCCGCACAAGCCCTGCACGACACCACTCGGCAGCGCCTCGCCGAGACCGCCTTCACCACCTGCGTCGCCGACCCCGAACAACTTCGACGGCTCATCGACCGAAGCCTGTGCCACGGCACCGCCGGACTGGTGGCTACCGCCCGCCGGGTCGCTTCCGATGCCCTCACCTTGATACCCCTGGCTGCCGTAGAAGATCTCCACCGGCAGACCGCCCCCACCCCCAACGAGCCCGAAGGGCTGCTCGATGGCAGGGCAGGCGCCGACCTCGTCACCGCCGTCGCCACCGCCTGGGACGCCTGTCTCCTCCTCACCTGACGAAAGAGCCATCCGTGGACCACACCCCCTGGCACCAGGTCAACATCACCTACCCCGGCCAGACCGCCCAGGAGCGCGAGCAACAGGCCGTCGCCCACCTGCGCCGAGTGCTTCCCGCCGCCGAGACCGCCGGCCTGATCACCTCCTGGTGGTTCATCCGCAAAGGCGCTTGGCGCATCCGTTACCTCCCAACAGGAAGCCCAGAGAGCGGGGATCAGGCCCGCGGGCTACTCACCGAAGGGGTTACCTGGGCCGGTGACATCTACGAACCCGAAACCCACGCCTTCGGCGGCCACGACGCCATGACCACCGCCCACACGCTGTTCCACCACGACAGCCGCCACCTCCTCACCTACCTCCACCAGCACCCCACCACCCGGCGCGAACACTCCCTGATCTTGTGCACCGCCCTGATGCGCGCAGCACGGCTCGACCTCAACGAGCAAGGCAACGTCTGGGCACAAGTCGTCGAGCACCGCGCAGCACACCTCAACCAGGCACCCCCAACCGATGCCCCAAGGTGGGAGAGGTTCACCGGAGACGTTCGAAGCCTGCTGCTCGGCGCACCTCGCACCACCGGCGACTGGCACACCGCATTCGCACACGCCGGCGCAGCCCTACACCGCCAACGGGAAACGGGCACCCTCGCCCGTGGCCTGCGGGCAGTAATCGCCTTGCACGTGATCTTCCACTGGAACAGGCTCGGCCTACCCGCCACCACCCAGGCCACCCTCGCCCGAGCGGCCCAGGAAGCCATCTTCGGCCCGCCCGATACACACCTGCCAGACCCCGGGTAGACGCACCAGAGGAAAGGAGTGGAGGAAGGCGCCGTGCCCGAGAAGGTGATCACCAACAAGGTTCTCTGCTACGTCGTACGGGACGGGCACCTGCTCGTCTTCCGCCACACCGACTTCAGCTACGAGGAGGTAGGCATCCAGGTGCCCGGCGGCAGCGTCCGCCCCGGTGAGGACCCGGCGGACGCGGCGCTGCGCGAGGCCCGCGAAGAGACCGGACTGACCGGCTTCACCGTCGTGCGCAAGCTGGGGGAGATCGAGTACGACCTCAGCCCGCTCCGCTTTGAGATCCAACGTCGGCACGTCTTCGAGTTGGCGCTGCACGGGCCGACGCCCGAGCGATGGGCGAGCCAGGAAGACCACGCCGGCGAGCAGGAGCCCACCCGGTTCGAGTGCTTCTGGATACCGCTACGGACCGCGCACGTCCTGCAGTCTGGCCAGGGCGCGCTTGTGGGCCGGTTGTTCGACTGACCAGGAATCCAACAGCGACAATCGGGGGAAACGATGCGAGAAGACGAACTGCGGGACCTGGTCCTGCGCAGCCCATGGATGATCCGGGCGCTGGGCGTCGTCCGGGACTCCGGCCTGCCGGACGCCTGGATCGGCGCCGGCGCCATCCGCGACCTCGTCTGGGGCGAGCGATACGGCGACGGCTTCGACCCGTCATCGGTGCGGGACGTCGACGTCGTCTTCCACGACCCGACGGACCTGAGCCGCGACAACGACGACCGGGCCACCCGGCGACTGGTGGCGGCCTGGCCGAATCCGCCGTGGGAGGCAAAGAACCAGGCCGCGGTGCATACCTGGTACCCGGCCAAGTTCGGCGGAGGTCCGGTGGTGCCGCTGCGGACCGTCGCCGATGCCGTTGCCACCTGGCCCGAGTACGCCACCGCCGTGGCCGTCCGCCTCGACGCGCATGACCAGATCACGGTATGCGCGCCGCACGGCCTCGACGATCTGCTCGACGGGGTGTGGCGGCGCAACCCGGCCAGGGTCAGCGCGGAGATCTCCCGGCGGCGACTCTCCCGCCACCGCCCCACCGAACGCTGGCCCGGTGTCCGCGTCGTGATGTGACCCGGCGTTCGAAGCCCGCTGCCCGAGTCGACCTGCTGATCGCAGGGCGCCATCGTCGCGGCAGATGAGTAAGGCTGTTGATGCTACCCGACGCCCCTCTATATTCACTGACGGTCTATTGTTGTCCACCGTGCTAGTCACGTGGACAGCCAAAGCCTAGCCGTGATGCGGAGGTAACCCCTCTGACGCGAGCCCAAATACAGTCGCGTAGTGGGCGATCAAAGCGTGCAGGAAGGGCAACTCGAAGTTGGGGTTATCACTCTTCTTGCCCATGAACTCAACGCAGCGCGCTCAGGGCGCCACTGGTGATGGTGGCGACGAGCAGCGTCGGCCATGCGCGCCAGAGCCGGTGCGCTGTTGCGAGCCAGGCGAGAACGGCGAACGGAAGCACGATCCTGACAAGGCTCGAGGTGGCAACGCCTCGGAGGAACTCCGCCTGGTACGGGTCGGCCGTTGCCAGCAGGTGCCAGGGCCGTGCCACCACGATCGCATGCCAGCCCTCGCCGGACAGTAGCCCGGCCGTGACTCCGGCAGCCAGCGCCGCCCGCGGCACTCCACCCACTCGTACGAGCCAGCCAAGCAGGCCGAGCATCGGCCCCGCGACGAGGGAACCGATCAGCCAGACTGCCGTCATGATGGCGATGGAGCCCAGACCCTGCAGGTCGGCCGACGTGCCGTCTTCCAGGTACCCCCCGCTCCACCGACGGCTGACCAACAGTACAAGCAGGTAGTAGACCAGCGTGGCCAGCGCCAACAGGCCGGTAGCACAGGCAACGGCTCGTCTGGCGCCCGCAGCGGAATAGCCGGCCAGGAAGGCGGTCAAACCCCAGGCGAAGCCACTGCTGGTGAGCGCGACCACGACCTGACCGACGACGCCCCCAGCAAAGTCGGCGGCGAACGCGAGCAGCCCCAACACGGCTGCGACGGCGGCGACGATGGCGGTATGGGTGCGGCGACGACCATCAACGGCAACGTCGGTCACGCCCAGCCTCCTCGCAGGTGCCCGCCCACCGTACCCAAGTCCTCCACGGAGCACCCCGCGCCCTTGCCAGCGGCGAACCTGGTTGCCCAGGGTTTGTGGAAGCGGTGATGATCCCGGGCGGGGAATGGAGCTGCGACGAATGATCGAGGGGTGGCGCTGAGGTGGTTCTCCGCCTAGCCGAGCGCAGGTGGTCGGTACGGGCCAGCATGGTCCGGTACCAGAGCCGCGAGTACCGCGTTGTCCGTCCCGCTCGAGCGCCGGGTTTCGCAGGTCTCTACGAGGGGCGTCTGGGAGCGCAGTTCTGTCTGGACAAGCGTACGGCGGCGATGTTCGCGATGGCATGGGGCCTGGCCGCCCGATCGCCGCACAGCATCGTCTACCTGCCGTTGCGCGCGGCGACCAGGCCGGACGAGTGCGCATGGGGGCGCCCACTGGATCTGGTGTTGCTGCACCACCGTCTCGCGTTCCCAGCCTCAAGGTGGAGACCGGTCCGTGCCCGGTTAGGCCCCGGTGCGCCGCACACGGTCACCTTGCCCGCCAGCGCCTGGCCGAAGCGGCCAGTCGCCGATCACCGCCGGTCCTGGCACCGCGAGTTCCGCGACTTCATCCGATGGGAGGTCGCCGCCGACACGTTGGTTCTGACCGGTAGCCGGGAAGCGTTCGAGCTGCAGGCCGACCAGGTCCGCGCGCTGGCCGAGGAATGCCCGGCGCATCGCGCGCAGACGCCAGACACGCACTGCTGCGCCGAGATCGGCGTGGGCAGAAGCCGCTACCACCCCGACCAGCGCTATCCCTACGCAGAACTACACGCCGTGTACTGCCGCTGATGAAGTCAGCCAGCAGCTGCGCGGCCCAAGCGATCAGCGGCATGATGAGCGGACGACTCGCCAACTACAAGGGAGCCAGTTTCGTCGGCATGGGGTCGACACCGGCTGATCGCCAGCTGACACTGGTCGGATGGAAGCAGACGCCGCCGGGCAACGCGAGTCGCAACCTGCGGGTTCGGTAGTGCAGGGCTGGACGTACGGCCGAGCCGGGCGCCTCATCTTCACTGGGGAGTCAGGCATCCCTGATCCGCCGCTCTCTAGGGCGTTGCGTAGCACCGCGTGCGACTCGCTGCTGGGCGTCATCGTCGGCCTGGTGATCTGCCTGACGGCGGTCGGCTTCGGGTGGGCGGAGCACGCGGGCATAGCCGCCCTCGCCGCCACTGGAACACCACAAGTCCGCCGGGGATACCGACTACGAGTGACATTCTTTTTCCTGGTCACAACTGCAGCGTGCCTGGTAGTCGGCATCGTTCTCGAGGACGGGCTGCGGGCGCCGTGGGACTTATTCTTGCCGCTGGTCTTCGCCCTGTCCGTCGGCAGCCTCGCGGGGACGACTGCCGCCTACCTACCGTGGCGGACTCGCGAACAGAGAGGATAGGAGCAGCAGCCTCGAACCCCGAGCCCGGACATCGGGTGTGTACAACTAACGGCTGATCGACCAATCAAGGGTGCGCGGGTAGTGTTTATCGCTCGGCGGTGCGGTCGGACACCAGTCCCGCGATGGCGAGGGTGGTGTCTTCGAAGTGGTCGCGGCGTCCGATGTAGCGCTGTAGTGGTCGCCATTGTTTGGGTTCGGCGATGGCGTGTTCCACACAGATCCGTTGGGATGACTGAGCGTGTCGGGCGGTCTCGTAGGCGGCGCGCTGGATGTCGTCGGCGGTCTTGCCGGGTTTCTTCGGCGGGGCGGTGACCTGGTCGGGGTAGTCGCGGGCCAGGCCTTGGTAGCCGGAGTCGACCTGGGCTTTCACCTGGGGGTACTGCTGCAGGAGGTCTTCGATGCCCTCGGTGCGCAGGGCGGTGACGTCGTGCATGCGTCCGGGGCGGACCGCGCCGCACCACAGCAGCCGGCCCTTGTCGTCGCTGATCACGGTGGCCTTACCGGTGTTCTGCTTCTTCTTGCCGGAGACGAACGCGCGCCTGCCGGGTCGGCCGGCTTTCGGGCGGCGGACCTGGACGTCGGTGCCGTCGATACGCAGTTCGACGCCCTCGGCGGCAGCGTAGGCGAACACGTCGGCCAGGGTCCGCAGTCGTACGCCGGGCTTGCCGGGCACGGCGAACCCGCGGGCGGCCAGCAGCGGACGGATCTCGCCGACGGCTCGGGTGATCGTGGACCGGTCCACCTGGTAGAGCAGGGCCAGCGAGGCGTGCGGTAGCTGGAAACGCAGCACCACCAGGGTGGCGATGACCCGGTCGGTGAACGGCAGGTCGTGGTTCGGGCCGGCGCCTTCGGCTCGGAGCCGGTCCCGGCCGCGCCGATCGTGGAGCCGGGACTCCTGCTGAGCGGTCCACGGCTCGGCCAGTTCGGCGATCAGCGTGGCCAGTCTGCGTCGCGGGATACCGGTGAAGATACGATGGGACAAGGCCGTGCGGCCCGGTCTTGACGTCACAATCATGATCGTCCCGCACGGCCACCTTCATGACCGACGCGGGTCACTCAGCTATCGCGCACCAAGTCGTTAGTCCGCACCATGACACGAACGACGATCGTCAATACCCAGGTACCCGCAACCGGACACGAGGTCGTTAGCCTGCTAACCGACCCTCGGCGCACCGGAGGAACCCCACCTCGATCGGTGGCCGCCGTGGGAACCAGGCCATGCCACCCGGCTCGATGATCAGGCCGAGGTGGTGACGATCGAACGGGGCAGAAGCATGAGCAAGGCCACCGCCGTATCGGAGTCGGCCCGGTCACGGAAACCCCCGGCCGGGATACCCGCGAGAGCGGCGCCCGATGGGCTGCGGCTGCTGACGGCACAGCCGTGAGCGCGGAGAGGGTCGGTGCGGATCCGATCCCGCGCGGGGACCTGCACGACCGTACGACGACGAGTTGGACGGTGCTGGCCGGGCTCGGTATCGGTGGCGTCATGTGCGTGTTGAACCTGTTGGTCAGTTTCAAGACCGGCATCGGGTTCGGAGGTTCCGCGTTCGTGGTGCTACTCGGTGCGGCGCTGCTGCGCGTCCGCGACCAGCTCTCCTGGCCGCTGCTGTTCACCACCTTCTCCATCGCCTCCAGCGGATACCTGGCGACCGCCGCCGTGGACACCGGCGTGGCGGCGATCGCCCTGCGCGGCGGTGCGGTTCCACCGGTGGCGGTACTCATCGGCCTGGCAGTCGCCGCGAACATCGTCGGGGTGCTGCTCGGCATCCTGCTCAGCGGTTCGACGGTCCGCCACGGGCTGCCCTTCCCGGCGCTGGTGCCGGCGATCACGCTGATGCGTACCCTGACCGGCGAGGCGACCCGCTCCGGCCGGGTCCTGCTGCTGGCCGTGGCGGCCGGTGCCACGGCCAGCCTGGCTGCCACCTTCGCCGGTCCGGACGCCACGCCCGATCTGCCGGGCCTGCCGCCGTACCTGAGCATTGCGCTGTCGCCACTGCTGGTCGGGGTGGGGGCGCTGATCGGCGTCCGCTCGGCCACCTGGCTCCTCGCCGGCTGCGGCTACACGGTTACGATGTGGCTGGTGCTGCCGGCGGGGCCGGTCAGCTATTCGCAGCATCTCGCCGATGCGTGGATCCTGCCGGTTGGAGTGGGCGTCGTCCTCGGCTACTCGGTGGCCATCCTGCTGCGCGGCAGCCGGACGGCCGGTGGCTGGTCCCGCAGCCCCCGGGAGGCCCGGTCCGGCACAGCACGGTTGCTGTTCGCCGGCGTCGTCGTGCTCGGTACGGTGCCGCTGACCCTGCGATACGGACCGGTGCGTGGGGTGGCGCTGGCCGGACTGCTGGCCGCAATGCTGCTGCTCTTCGCGCTCTTCCTGGTCCGCGCGGGCGCCGAGATCGGCATCGCGCCGATGGCCCCGGTGCTGTTCCTCGGCGTGGTCGTGCTGCGGCTGGTGGAACTGCCGTCCACCGACGCGGTCCTACTCGCGGCCTTCGTGACGTGTGCGGGGATCTCCTCGGTCTACTACGTCTACGCGGCGCGGATCTGGTCGCAGGTACCGCCGGACGTGCGGCAGCCGCCCCGGCGCACCGTCACCTGGACACAGGCGGTCGGTGGCATCCTGGGTGCCACGGTGGGCGTGCTCGCCGTGGTCCTGCTGATCCGCTCCGGGGCGGTGGGCAGCGCCAGCCTCCCGGTGCCGGTGGTGCAGACCGTGGATTTCATCGCCACATCCACGCTGGACGGCCGCACCTCACCGGCGCTGGGAGTGGCCGCAGCCCTGGGCTTCGTCCTCGCCTTCGCCAGCGCCCCGGTGACCTCGATCGGCCTGGGCGTGCTGCTGCCACCGGCGTACACCGTGGCCATGGCGGTCGGCGGGGTGGCCAGCTGGCTCTTGATACGGCGTCACCCGGAACGCGCCGCCACGGTCAGCACGGTCGCCTCCGGGCTGGTCATCGGCGAAGGGCTGGTGATGACGGCGGTCGTGGCGGCGCGGTTGCCGTGGTGACGCCGGCCGGAACGCTAAAGTGTCGCATTGCTGGCAGTAAATGGATCCGACAGTGTGTCGACTTGGTCCGCCGGCAGTGATGTCCGAACCGGACCGTGGCCGCGCCCACCGCAGTGGTGGACCCTGTTACCGGAGAGGGAGTTCCGAAAGATGGAAACCACATGGCGATGACCGGTTCTATCGTGGTACGTCAGGCGCGGGCGGATGACATGCCAGCCTTCAGCCACATCGTCAACCACTACATCAAGACGACGACGGTCAACTTCCGGACGGTCACCCAGAGCCCGGAGGAATGGCACCGGGAGTGGCAGGCGTCGCACGACCGCTATCCGTGGCTTCTCGCCGTCGACGGGGACGAACCGGTCGGCTTGGCGTACGCGGTGCCGTGGAAGGCGCGCAACGCGTACGACTGGTGCGCCGAGGCCACGGTGTACGTCGCGGACGGCCAACACCGGCGTGGCATCGGTCGGCTGCTGTACGGGCGGCTGCTGGACGGCTTGGACCGGCAGGGGTACCGCAGCACGATGGGCGTGATCGCGCTGCCGAACGAGGCCAGCGTGGCGCTTCACGAGGCGTACGGCTTCCAGCACGTCGGCACCCTCCGGTCGGTCGGTTACAAGCACGGGCGCTGGTGCGACATCGGGTTCTGGCAGCGTCGGGTGGCCCACGCCGACACGCCGCCGGGTGACCTGCTGCTGGTTTCCGAGGTGTGGTCGACGTGAGCGGCGAGGAACTGGAGCTGCTGCGGGAGCTCTTCGAGATGCACTCCATCTGGCGCGAGCAGCCGCTGTCGCAGCGGCGCGAGTACTACGAGCGGGCGGATGCGGCCTTCGGCGGGCCGGGTGCCGCACCGGGGGAAACGGTCGTGGTGCAGGAGTGCTCGGCCGAGTGGGTGCTTCCGTTCCGACCCGGTGGGCCGGTGCTGCTGTACTTCCACGGCGGGTCCTACACGATGGGTTCGGCCGCCTCGCACCGGCACCTGGTGCGCGAGCTGGGCGAGGTCTGTGGTGGCTCCGCCCTCTCGGTGGACTACCGGCGGGCACCCGAGGCACCGTTCCCGGCTGCCGTCACGGACGCCGTCGCGTGCTACCGGTACCTCCTCGACCGGGGCGTGCCGAGTCACCGGATCATACTCGCCGGGGACTCGGCCGGCGCCGGCGTCACCGTCGCCACCATGCTGGCGCTACGCGAGGCCGGTGTGCCGCAGCCGGCGGCCGGCCTCTGCATCTCCCCCTGGGCGGACCTGACCTGCGGTTCGGACAGCCACCGCACCCGGGCGGCGCGTGACCCGGTGCTCGACAGCGCCGACCTGCGCCGGATGGCGGCGCTCTACCACGCCGGAACCCGGCTGTACGTCCTCGACGACCGGCAGCGGCCGGTGCCCGACGGTCAGCCAGGCGAGCTGGTCATCGCCGGGCTTCCGGTGGCACGCGGATACCTCGGTCGCCCCGAGCTCACCGCCCAGGTGTTCCTCGACGATCCGTACGGTCCTCCCGGGGAGCGGATGTACCGCACCGGCGACCGGGCGCTGCGCCGCCCGGACGGCGCCTTCGAATACCTGGGCCGGCTCGACGACCAGGTGAAGCTGCGCGGTCAGCGGATCGAGCTGGGCGAGGTGGAGGCGTGCCTGCAGAGCCACCCCGCCGTCGGCCGCGCCGTCGTCGCGCTCAAGTCGCGCGGCGAGGCAGACCAGCGCCTGGTCGGCTATCTGCTGCCCACCCCGGGACAGGACAGCGACCTCGTGGTAGCGGCGGTACGCGCGCACGTGCGGGAACGACTGCCCGACTACATGGTCCCGGCGGCCTTCGTGGTGGTGGATCGGATCCCGTTGAGCCCGTCCGGAAAGGTGGACCGCCGGGCCCTGCCCGATCCGGCGCCGGCCGGGCGCGAGCACCGCCAACCCCCGCGCCCCGGCATCGAGGCCGAGGTGGCCGCGCGGTGGACGCAGGTACTGGGGTGCGCCGCCCCGGACCGGCGGGACCGGTTCCTCGACAGCGGCGGCAACTCGCTGCTGGCCACCGTGCTCGCCGCTCGCCTCTCCCATGAACTCGGGCGACCGGTCACCGTCGCCCGGATCATCGGGGCCGGCTCGTTGGCGGAACTGGCCGCGGCAGTGAACGGCACGCCCATCGCCGGGGCGGAGACATTCGCGTTCCCGACGGCCCGTTCGCTCGACGAGCAGCGCTTGGACCGCGTCGCGACGATGTCGGCGGACGAGCTCGACGCCTTGCTGGAGGACCTGGAGGAGGTCGGGTGAGCGACGACGACCTGGTGCCGATCTCGCTGCGCATCCTGCGCGAGAACGTGCTCCGGCACGCGAACCACCCAGCGGTCAGACCGCAGCACCTCGAGGCGGCTCGCGCCGGTACGGCCGGGCTGGAGATCCCATTCTTCCCGGCCCGGGTGCTGCTGCAGGACTACACCGGGGTTCCCGCGTTCGTGGACCTGGCCGCGATGCGCGACGTGGTGGCGGCGACCAGCGGCGATCCGCAGCAGGTCAACCCCCTGGTGCCGGTGCAGGTCGTGGTCGACCACTCGCTGGTGGTCGAGGAGTTCGGCCACCCCGGCGCCCGGCAGCGCAACGTGGAACTGGAGTACCGGCGCAACGGCGAGCGGTACCGCTTCCTCCGCTGGGTGCAGCAGGCCTTCCGGAACACCGTCGTGGTGCCACCCGGCGGCGGGATCGTGCACCAGGTCAACATCGAGCAACTGGCCGAGGTGGTCACCACCCGCGACGGCGTCATCTTCCCGGACACCGTGCTCGGGGCCGACTCGCACACCACCATGGTGAACGCGCTCGGCGTCCTGGGCTGGGGGGTCGGCGGCATCGAGGCCGAGTCAGCGCTGCTCGGCGAGCCGGTGTTCCTGCGCCTGCCCCGGGTGATCGGCGTCCGGCTCACCGGCGCGCTGCGGGAGGGCTGCACGGCCACCGACCTGGTGCTCACCCTAACCCAACTACTGCGGACCCGGGACACGGTGGGCGCGTTCGTGGAGTTCCATGGTCCCGGACTGGCCCGACTGCCGGTCCCGGACCGCGCCACCATCGCGAACATGAGCCCCGAGTTCGGCTCCACCTGCGCCTACTTCCCGATCGACGACCAGACGCTGAGCTACCTGCGGCTGACCGGACGCACCGAGCGGCACGTGCGGACGGTCGAGTCGTACGCGCTGCACGCCGGCCTTTGGTCGGCACCGGACCGGCGACTGGCGTACGCCGAGGACCTCGTCGTCGACCTCGGTGACGTACGGCCGTCGGTCGCCGGACCAAGCCGCCCGCACGACCGCGTCGACCTGTCCCGGGTCCGGGAGACGTTGAGCGCCGCCCGCGACGGTGACCGGTTGCCGCACGGTGCGGTCGCGATCGCCGCCATCACGTCCTGCACCAACACCGCCAACCCCGGCCTGATGGTCGCCGCGGGTCTGCTCGCCCGCAACGCCGACCGCCACGGCCTGCGACCCCGCTCCTGGGTGAAGACGACGCTGGCGCCCGGCTCCCCGGTCGTCGTCGACTACCTCGACCGGGCCGGGCTGACCGAGCATCTCGACCGGCTCGGCTTCCACCTCGTCGGCTTCGGATGCACCACGTGCATCGGCAACTCGGGGCCGCTGGCCGAGAGTGTCGAGCCGGGCGGGCAGCCGCTCACCGCAGTGCTGTCCGGCAACCGCAACTTCGAAGGACGGGTCAACCCGCACGTGAGCCACAGCTTTCTCGCGTCACCGCCGCTGGTGGTGGCGTACGCGCTGGCCGGAACGATGGACATCGACCTGACCGACGAGCCACTCGGTGCCGACCGGGACGGCAGGCCGATCTACCTGCGTGACCTCTGGCCGAGCGCCCACGAGGTAGCCAGGGTCGTCGCGGAGTCCGTTCGCCCACAGGACTACGTCACCGCCGCCACTGCGGCCCGCGACGGCGACGCGCACTGGCAGCAGTTGCCGCGCAGCGACGGCGACCGGTTCGCCTGGGATCCGGACTCGCGCTACGTGCGCCGTTCCCCGTTCGCCGAAGAGGCGCGCCAGCCGTCGACCGGTCCGCAGGACATCGTGGGCGCCCGTGTGTTGGCCGTACTGGGCGACACGGTCACCACCGACCACATCACCCCGTCCGGGCAGATTCCGCCCGACAGTCCCGCCGGCCGGTACCTGCGCGCCCACGGCGTCGCAGGGCGGGACTTCAACTCGTACGGCTCCCGGCGGGGCAACCACGAGGTCGCCGTACGGGCGACGTTCGCGAACCCACGGCTGCGCAACCGGCTGGCCGACCGCGACGGTGGCTGGACCCGTGAGCTGACCAGCGGGGAGATACTGCCGATCCACGACGCCGCGGAACGCTACGCCGCAGCCGGCGTGCCACTTGTAGTCCTCGCCGGCACGCACTACGGGACCGGGTCGTCGCGGGACTGGGCCGCCAAGGGAACCCGGCTGCTCGGCGTACGCGCCGTCCTGGCCGGCAGCTTCGAGCGCATCCACCGGGCGAACCTGATCGGCACGGGCGTGCTGCCCCTGCAGTTCCGGCCGGGTGACTCCATCGACGCTCTCGGCCTGATCGGCACGGAGACCATCACCATCCGTGGTGTCGACGCGATCACCGACGAGTGGTGGCCGGCGACCGTACGGGTCGAGGCGGACACCCAGGTCTTCGACGTGCTGGTCCGCTTGGAGACGGCCCAGGAAGCCGCACAGTACCGGCACGGCGGGATCATCCCGTACGTGCTGCGCCGACGGTGGCTTGGCGATTCCGGGCGACCCGCAGGACCCGGCGCCGGATCGCGGTCATCCCGGGCGACGGCATCGGCCCAGAGATCGTGCGTGCGGCGGTACAGGTGCTCGAGGCGCTTCCCGGCATCCACCTGGAGATCCACTCGGAGGATGCCGGCGCCGCCCACTTTCGGCGTACCGGTACCGCGATGTCCCCGGAAACCCTGGAGCGCCTGCGTAACGGCTACGACGCGGTGCTGAAGGGACCGGTCGGCCTGCCGGACGTCCGGCATCCCGACGGCACCGAGGCCGGCGTGATCAGCGGCATCATGCGTAACGGCTTGGACGCATACGCCAACCGGAGACCCGTGACCCAGCTGACCGCCGCCGAGCGGCGGATCGACTACGTCATCGTGCGGGAGAACACCGAGGGCCTGTACGCCTCCCGGGGCCTGGGCATCGGCAACGACCGGGTCCGGGTCGACCAACTGCTGGTCACCCGTGAAGGCGTCGAACGCGTCGTCCACCACGCCTTCCGGCTGGCTCGCGCCCGCTGCGGTGCGCCGACCGACGGGGTACGCCGGGTGACGTGCGTCGACAAGAGCAACGTGCTGCGCAGCTACGCCTTGTTCCGCAGCGTGTTCGACGAGGTGGCCCGGCAGTACCCCGACATCGAGGCCGACCACCGGTACGCCGACGCCGCCGGCCACGACCTCGTCGCCCGGCCGGAACAGTTCGACGTACTGGTCATGGAGAACTTCATCGGCGACATTCTCAGCGACGTCGGCGCCGCGACGGTCGGCGGCCTCGGCATGTGCGCCGCCGCCAACATCGGCGACCGGCACGCCTACTTCGAGCCGGTCCACGGCAGCGCGCCGACGATCGCCGGCACGAACCGGGCCAACCCGACCGGCCAGATTCTCGCGGCGGCCATGATGCTCGACCATCTCGGCGACCACGGGGCAGCCGAGGCGGTCCGTGGGGCCGTTCGACACGTGTACCTGACCGGGGCGGTGAGGCTGCATGGTGCGGGCAGCCCGGCCAGCGGCACGGAGGCCGCCACCGCAGCGATCGTCGCCGCCCTCCGGGAGTTCGACCACGGCACCGGGTGACGTCATCCCGATACTCCTAGGGAGGTCAAGGGGTGAGGGCGGCGAAGCCGGCCCGTAGGGCGGTGTAGACGTCTCGGACGACGTAGCGCTCGGTCTCGACGGTCAGGCCGTCGTCTCGGTAGCGCCGGGTGGTGGCGGTGTTGGTGGCCCAGGTCGGCGATGCGGTCGTACTCCGCGGTCAACACGTCACCGAGCAGGTGCCCGCGACCAGGATCCGCCGGGCCGGCACGGCAGGGCGGTCAAGGTGGCCAGCGCCTGCGGTGGTCCGGCGGACCGGGCCGGTTCGAGCGTTCGATCAGTCGCGCCGTGATCGGCGCGCTTGTGCGAATCGACCAACCCGGCGGCACGTTTCGTGCTGGTCGACGAACATCGATTCACGTTCGCGCTCCTACGATCCCGCTATGACGACGATCACAGACATCCAGAAGGTCGTGGCGGCACGCCTCCCCGGCCTGCTCCGCGAGCACCAGGTGCCGGCCGCGGCGTGGGGCATCCTGCACGACGGGCAGATCGTCGACGGGGCAGCGGGCTGCTCAGCACGACGACCGGGATCGAGGCGACGCCTGATTCGTCGACGATGACGTGCCCGTACCCCTGGGTCAGGGTGGCGACGTCGTCGCGCCGCGCGAGGGAGGGCAGCAGCGCGATGTCCACCGTGCCGGTGAGCTTGCGTCTGCAGCCGCCGAGTTGCCCCGGCCTCAATCCGAGGAACTGTTGGATCCGGGTGCGCCACTGGTCAGCGAGGGCTTTGCGGTCGACGAGGACGAGGGTTGAGGTGTTGCGTTCGGCGATCACGGCGCAGGCCATGACGGTCTTGCCGGAGCCCGGTGGGGCGACCAGGATCCCATCGTCGTGGGCGAGAAGTGCGCCGACCGTGATCTTCGTTGATGTGCGCGGTGTGTGCTCTCCAGCGGATGCCAACCGGGGTGAACCGGTGCCAACGCGGGTCACCCCGGGCGACCGGCGGTCGCAAACCGGCGTTCGTGTGCTCGGCGTGTGCTCCTGGACTGCGACAACGGCGGTCCGGGGAACGTGGGTGAACCCGTGCCACTCCCTGCCACCCCAGGTGAACCCCCAGGTCGCTAGACTAGGCCCTCGCGCCCTCGTAGCTCAGGGGATAGAGCATCGGTTTCCTAACCCGACGCTCAGCTCTCCGTCACAGGCCCATGGCCTGCCGTCTTCCTATCTCAACCTCTCGTGCACTAGTCGCAGCGGGGTGTTGCTGTGGTCGCTTGCTCAAGATCATCTAGGCGCTTTGCTGACATGGTGAGGATCCGGATTCGGACCGCCGGATCCGTTGGCGGAGGCTGTCCAAGTGTCGGGTTCCCGTCTTCGCTCGTCCAAGCGCCGGGGCTAATAGACATGGCGGGCACCCGCCTGATGGCGATGTCGCTGCCAACGCGCATGCGGACCCCGGGCCGCGCATCCGCGCACCATCCGTAGGACCGGCCAGTCGATCTACATCGCAAGTGGACGAGCGCCCGGAAGCCTTCACGCTACCCCGGCAATCCACGGAGGCTGACCAGCGTAGAGGGTTGATGGGCGTTTTCGCAGCTCAGGTCCCTAGATCTCTCGTCCCCGAAGGGGTTCGTACACCTCACCTCCTGATCCGTAAGATCGAGGACGACGACCGCGTCATGCGCAGTCCATCATCGAGGTAGGTTCTCGCATGCCAAGCAACTTCACCGCCGACCCATCGACGCTTCGCCAGCTGATCCTCCAGCCGGGGCAGGGACTCTATGTTCCTGCCTACCAGCGCGACTTCACCTGGGGTCCACACGAGATCAGTCGGCTCTTCGAGGATCTTGAGCAAGGAATCACAAGGGCAGCGCAGGGGAAGACGCCCTCAACCTTCCTGGGCTCGGTGATCCTCGTCAGTGATCGAGACAGCGTGATGCCAAAACATGTGGACGCGCTTCCGACGACGGTCCTCCAGGTTGTAGATGGCCAGCAGCGACTTTCGACACTACTCACCGTATTCGTGGTCTTGTCGAGGTTCGTCTCTAGCGAAATGCGATGGCTCCAGCGGCAGATCGACACCGGATCGACGGACCCGCTCGACGTCTGGTTGCTAAACACATTGGGCGAGCGGCGCGACGAACTCCTCGACGCAATCGCCTTTAAGACCTACTCAGGTGCCGGCGAGTTCACTATGAAACCGCGGCTAATTCGCCAAGTGAGTGACGTATGGGGCAACGACGCCATTCATTCTATCTATAAGAGCGATATCGCATGGCTGCTGATGAAGGCGGCACGCAACCGGATCAATCAGCAGCCCCATGAGCCAATATCGGCACCCCGTGATCGGGAGCACCTACAACAGGTACTCCGAGTAATCACTGATCGCATCAATAATCTGAAATTGGGTGCAGATGAGGTTGATTGTGATGTCCTTACAGAGCTTTCATTCCTCTCGGACATCGGTATGTCAAAATGCCTCATCGGGTCTAGCTCGACACCTGTGGTCACCCCAGACTCAATGGATGAGCATCGGAAATCTGCCGCACGCCTCCTAGTCCTTGCGTCGTTTCTCTTGAACGGGGTGCTAGTCATCGACGTCAAGGCGCCTGATGAAGACTACGCTTTCGCACTGTTCGAACCCCTCAACACGACCGGACAGCCCTTGACCGCCCTAGAGACGCTAAAGCCGTTAGTCGTTCGCAGCGAAGGCGGAATCACGAACTACACCGCATCCCCTTCGGCGGCGGCCTTCAGTCGCGTTGAGTCCTATTTTCCAACTTCCATGAATGCGGATGAACGTTGGAAGTCGTCCGCCGACATGCTCACCGCGTTCGCGCTGGCAGACACGGGGCGAAAATTGCCGCGGACTCTTCTCGATCAACGGCGGTACCTCCGCCTTCAGTTCCAGTCTGTGGCGCCACTGAACGGGAGCATCGAGGGGGCGAGAGCTTTCGCAGGTCAGCTTGCCGACGTTTCAGCCTTCCTGTTCGAAGTTTGGCCTCGGAACGGCAAGTCCCCGCTTATGTCATACGGCACCGACTTGGACCGCTTGTGCTTAGAGGTACTGCGATCGACGAGCCACACAGTCGTCCATGCATTGCTTGCGCGCTACTACTCAGAGTGGGCCGCTAGCCCGAGTTCCGAAACCCAAAGTGAATTCATGAGCGTCTTGCGAGCGGTGACTGCCTTCTGGGTGCTCTGGCGGACGTCGCGACCGACGACGAGGGGGATTGACGATGTTCACCGCAAATTGATGCTCAACGGCCACCCCGCGACAGGGCTGCCTGCTATGGCAAGGCGCGCCGGCGCTTCGGCGGCCCTGCCCGCGGCCACGGAGGTCCGGGCAGCATTGAGGAGCCTCCTGTCGACGCGAGGAAACATAACCGCCGAGGCGGACTGGGTCGCAAAGGTAACAGTTCAGCCGCTCTACCAGACCAGCAAGCAACTCGCGAAGTTCGTCTTGCTGTGTGCCCATGATGACCGAATCGAAGATGATGCGGCACCCGGCCTGGTTCGGCGGGGCGTTCCCGGGTCCTTCCGAGCCCTAACCGCCGAGGCATGGGAATCTCATTATTCGGTCGAGCACATCGCACCACAGAATCTTGCTCAGGGTGATGCCTCCTACGACCAGGCAATCTACGATCAAGGCCTGATCGACCGCCTCGGGAACCTCACGTTAATGCCAGTCGATCTGAATGAGCTCATCGGGAACAAGGCATGGCCATTCAAAAGATGCATCTATGCAGTTCTGTCCGAGACTGATCCCGAGGCCCGGCTGATGCACATGCAGCAGCAACTACCAGGGCTCGCAAATAAGACGAAAGACGTTCTACAGTTGGCATCTTACCTGCCGTTCTGTGAGTTTCTCGAAAAACAGGAGGATGCGCCTCTGTCCTATACCTATTCGGCGCAGAGGGGACAGCGCCTGGCTGAGCTAGCGATCGAGCGACTGTGGCCAATGTTGACATGAAGATCTCCGAGCCACGCGAAGCACGCCACCTACTCGACCAACTCGGGCTCGAAAGCGCGGTGAGCCCTGCCGCGAGGTGGCAGATCCGATGAATATTGACCCCGAAGCAAATGGAGGACGGCCCTCGCCGCCACCGTTGTCCTGCTGGCGAAACGGGAAGCCTCCGCAAAAGGACGAACGCCGTCGGTGTCAATTTTCGACAAACTGGATGCGGAACAACATTACTGGTTTATGCCAGGATCAGCCCTCCGTGGCGGTGCGTACAATGCGGTGCCCGGCTAGCCGGTAGCCCTGGCCCTGTAGCCGCTGCTCCCAACCAGCTTGAGTCCCAATGGTTGCGGTTTCGTGCAGCAGCCCGGCGCGCTCTTCCTGCTTGGTCAGGCGGGAAAACTTGTCGCGGCCGGGGTAGTCAGAAGGAACGAATGCCTCTTTCCGATGAAGAACGGGCGGGTTGGTTGATCTCCGAAAGTCAGTGTATTTGACGTCCAGCTTTCTTAGGTCCACCCTCACGGATATCGCCAATGCAGGGTGTGGCATCTTATCGAAGTCTGGATACGAAAGATACGATACCTTGGTTGCTATCCGGGAGAACTTGATGATTGTGCATTCCGCTACCGTCCCGGTGAGAACCCGTGCGCATCCTTCATAAACGCGGAGGAGCGGATCGAGCAACGGTATTGCTATGGCGTGTACGTACAGGGCGTCGGCCGTCAGCTTTCCGATGCCAGACCGTCTACATACATTGTTCAACGCTTTTTGATCGGCGATTGCGAATAGCAACTTGTCCGCCTGCGAGCAGGCAGCTCGGTAGGATCCGAATAGCGTCCGTACGTCGAGCGCTACGGCCTTGGGTAGGTCCGATGCCTTGGGTCGTCCCCTGAACGCGGCGAGTGCGAGGTAGACCAAAAGATCTCGTTCTGCTTGATGGCGAGCTTGCGTGAGGTCCCTGTCCCAATCCTGGCTGCCGGTAACGTCCCGTAACAGCGCTGCAGCCTGTCTCAGCGAAGGGAAGACGCTCAGGAGCCGGCTTGCTGTCCCGGGGATCTCCTCCGGGTCGGGGAGTCGGCCACGACTGGCGATGAAGGCCGCTAACACGTCCATGTCTTCACGGTGGGCATCGTGAAGGGCATGCTGCCGTTCCGGCCGGCTTGTGGGTACGGGTCGGTGCCGAGTACGCGACGCCAGAAAGGCTTGGGCATCAGCGTCCTGTCGGAAGACGTAGAACACGCCAGGCGCGGCGGCGATGCAGTCGGTACGTAGCTGAACGTTGATCCAGTTGCGTAGCTCTTCCTGACTGTAGAATTTTTGAAAGGTGCCGCGCTTGGTGATGATCCCGTCGCCGTGACGGTGGCCGGTGACGCTTCGTGCTTCCCAGTCGGTGCGTGCCGCGACGACGAGCACTAGCCGCGCCAGAGCCCAGGCTGATGCCAACGTTTGAGCTCGTTCGGCTGGGTCTTCGATGACATTGATGACGTACCCAAGGTTGACAACGTCCGCTGTACGCCGTTCGGCGTTGGGGCTGTGCCCTGGGTCCCAGCCGTGGGCTAGATAGCCCATGGCCTGAAGTCGCCCGACGTCTCCCCCGCGCCCGCAGCCATAGTCGAACAGCGTGGAGTTAGCGCTCAGGATGCCATCGGCCATTGCCAGCACGATGGGTTTGGACAGGTCCTGACGGGCGATCGCTGTCTGGTGGCGGGGGATCACCTGGGCGCTGTCCATAGCTCACGATTATCCCGGTTTAGAGACGAGGACGCGAAGAGTACACGCGGCAGGAAGCATCTGCCTCCTGTTCCACTGACCCTGCCACGCTACCCGTAGCGCTCGGTACGCTCACTTAGCGTTAGCTCAACATCCAACACCGATTAGGCCGACTTGACTGAGTCGCGTATTCAGCGGTCACTGTCCAGCGAGAGGGCCAGCCCACTGGAGTTGAAGTGATTCTGAGAGCACGCACAACTGACACAGACCGCGTTTCCTTCCTGGTCAAGCAATCTGATGGCGGAGAGGATGAATTCGTTGCAGCCGTTATTCCGCCGCCGGGCGTTCAGCGGTCGACCGGCACCTTCCGCACTCCAGACTTGCTGGTCGAACTACCACCAAAGGTGGTGTCCGCGCTGTTCGGTGCTTCGGAGCCTCAGGGTGATGGCATGGTGATAGCGCTAATCGTGAATTCGGCAAGTCGGCGCGGGGCTGCGGTTGGAGCATTCGCGGACACGGCAGCGGCAAGGGCATGGTGGCAGCAGCCGTATAACAGATTGGCGCGGGACCCAGATGTGATGTTCCTGCCGGTGACGATAGAGGCAGATACCTAAGACGTCTCGTAGCCCTGGTGTCTGTCTGTTAGGGACAGTGGTGCAGGATGTTCGGGGTGCAGGTGATCACGTCAGCCCGCCCGGGGTGGATCTTCCCGTTCACCGGATTGCAGCCCGTCCAGTTCCGCAGGCTGGTCCGGCTGGTCGCCGAGCGAGGCGGTGACGCGATCGCGGACGGGCGGCCGGGCCGGCAGTGGTCACTCGACCTCGCCGACCGGGTGCTGCTGGTGGCCGTGTACTGGCGGACGAACCTGACGATGCGCCAGATCGGTCCGCTGTTCGGGGTGTCGCACTCCGCGGCGCACCGGGTCATCGACACCCTCGGCCCGCTGCTGGCCCTGGCGCCGGTCCGACGACGCCGGGTTGATCAGATCGCGATCGTCGACGGCACCCTTGTCCCGACTCGCGATCACCGTCTGGCCGCCCCGAGTAAGAACTACCGCTACTCGACGAATCTGCAGGTCGCTATCGACGCCCACACCCGCCTTGTCGTGGCCCTGGGTGACCCGCGACCCGGCAACCGCAACGACACCATCGTCTACCGCACCTCGGGCATCGACCAGAAGCTGGCAGGGCGGCCGGTCATGGCCGATGGCGCCTACCGCGGCAACCCTGACGTGATCATCCCGTACCGCAAACCCGCCGACGGCAGCGAACTACCCGACTGGAAGAAGGACCTGAACAGGCACCACCGCACCGTCCGAGCCCAGGTCGAACACGCCCTGGCCCGCATGAAGACCTTCACGATCCTGCGCGACTACCGCCGCGCCGCCCACACATTGACCGACACCGCATCCGGCATCGCCCACCTCCACAACATTATCCTCGCCGGGGTCTGCTGCACCGATTGGCGACAGTTTCAGTCAAGCGGCCTGACTGGCCGGTGGGGTCATGATGGTCTCGTACTCGATAGAGGTCAACCGGGACAGAGAGTGTTGTCGTCGTCGGCGGCGGTAGGTCCGCTCGATCCAGGTCACGATCGCGGTCCTGACCTGCTGCCGGGTGGCCCAGCTACGCCGGTCGAGGACGTTGTTCTGCAGCAACCCGAAGAACGATTCCATGGCGGCGTTGTCGCCGGCGGCGCCGACTCTGCCCATCGATCCGATCATGTGATGCTGGTGCAGGGCGTGGACGAAATTTTCGGCTGCGAAACTGCCTGGGTTCAACCGGTCGTTGTGCAGCACGCAGCCGGCCAGCCGGCCGCGTCGGGCTACAGCGTTGTGCAACGCGTTGACGGCCAGCCGGGACTTCATCCGTGAGTCGATGGAGTAGCCGACGATCCGCCTCGACCACACGTCCTTGATCGCGCACAGGTAGAGCTTGCCCTCGCCAGTGCGGTGTTCGGTGATGTCGGCCAGCCACAACCGGTTCGGGCCGTCGGCGGTGAAGTCCCGTTGCACGAGGTCGTCGTGAACCGGTGGACCGACCTTGCCACCCTTGCCGCGCTTCTTGCGCTTACCGAAGGCGCTCCACCAGCCATTGTCCGAGCAGATCTTCCACCCGGTGCGCTCCGCCATCGCCTGGCCGGCGGCGCGGGCCTCATCGACCAGGAACCGGTACCCGAACTCCGGGTCATCGCGGTGGGCATCGACCAAGGCGTTCGCGCGATCAGCGGCGACGAGTTCGGCGTCACCGACGCCGCCGGCCGAGCCACCGATAGTAGGGCTGACGAGCGATGTTCAATACCCGGCACGTAACCGCGACGGGGATCCCGTCGGCGGCCAGCTCGCTCACGAGCGGGTAGAGCCTATTCCCGGCAGATGCGCCTGCGACAAGTAAGCAGCGGCCCGACGCAGGACCTCGTTCTCCTGCTCCAACAACCGGATCCGCTTGCGGGCCTCGCGCAGCTCGGCTGACTCGCCACTGGGCGTACCGGGCTTCGCGCCAGCGTCGATGTCGGCCTGACGCAGCCACTTGAACAACGTCATCGGGTGAACCCCGAAGTCCTTCGCGATCTGCTCGACCGTCACGCCCGGCTCGCGGTCACGGGCCACCCGCACGACGTCATCACGGAACTCTCGGGGGTAAGGCTTGGGCACAGCGACATACTTCCAGCCCGCCCACAGGGCAAGCCAACTCAGATGTCACCTACTGGTGCAGCAGACCCGACCTGCCGGATCGTGTCCTCGTCAGCTTGGACGAGCCGGGCGATCGCCGGCACCGTGTTCCCACCAGCCGAAGCGAGCACGACCATCGCCCGCCGCAGGCGGATCGGGGAACCGGTTCCCCGGCGAGTGATTCTGAGCAGCTGCTGACCTTCCTGATCACTGAGCCGCCGCACGCGTACAAGATCTGCCACCGCCACAGCCTGACCGCCGCGACGCCGTCCGGCCGACAGGCCGGACGGCGTGTCAACCAACACCGTGAACGTTCGTGGTCACGGCACTAGAGGTGGCAGACGGCGCAGCCTGCCTCATCACTTTCCTCGTCGAGGGCATCAGTGAGTACCTCGATGAGGGGCAGGTTGGGGCGGGGTTTAGCTGCGGCGCGAGCAAGAGCGGCGGCATGCCGCTCTTCGATCACGTCACGCCGTTCGAGAAGGTCGCGCAGCGACTCACCCTGAGACCACGTGTACTGACGGCCGCGCATCGCCGTGGCTTGGTAGTTGACCTTGTCCTCGTATTCCACCGCCCGTTTGAACAGCTCCGGGTGTCGGTCGGCGAGGCCAACCCATTCGTGTTTGCGCTGGAAGAAGCAGAAGTAGCAACCAGATCGGGTGCGCCATTCGTAGTAGGCCGGCAAGCCGATCCCGGACTCCTCCAAGATGCGGTTGACTCCGTCACGGTCGATTCCGTCTTCGCGGAACGGGAATACAGCCCTAATGTTCGGCTTGGTGCTGACGTAGCCGAGACGGTTCTCATCGGCGCGGATGGCGACGTACGAGGTGGCGGGGCTATCGCCAAGCCACTCCTCTAGCGGCTTGATCTTGAGGTTTTTGGTGCACCACCGCATGGACGCGCTCGGCAACGTACCTTGGTAGACCTGCAGCCAGTGGTCAAAGTCCCGGGTGGCGTTCAGGCGGACGATCTGCTTACCGAGGGCCGCTTCGAGTTGGTTGAGGTAGTCGTACGTCTCGGGAAGCTCTGCGCCCGTGTCGCAAAAGAAGTACTCCATCTGCGGCACCTTGGCGCGCATGTAGATAGCGAGGGCTGAGGAATCCTTTCCTCCCGAGATGCCGAGAACATGGCGGGTCTCACCGGGCGTACGTTGCCGGGGTGCAGTCATCGGGTCGACTTCCTTCGGGTGGATGGTGCGCCGTTGCTGCCAGCTTCCTTCACGACTATGACACTTTCGGCCAGCAGGGCGAGCAGTGCCCGTTCACCGTTCTCGCTGATCTTCTTGCGAGCTAGGGTGATCACTTCCGGCAGCAGGGCCTGCGCGCTGGTGCGTTCCTCGTCGGAGAGGTGGACGACGGTATGGAGCTCTTGTCCGTCGGCCTGGGTGACGGTAATCGCTTGGGAGACGAAAGTGGCGTCAGCCGGTTCGGCCTTGGTTGGCTGGTGCAGGTTAGCCAACCTGTCGATAGCGCGGGCGACTGCGCGGACCTCGTTGGTGAAGGTACTGATATCGCCGTCGCGCCAGTCGGAGAGCCCACGGCCAACAATCCGTACGACGAACGGGTCGAGCCATTCGTCATCGCTGAGTGTGGTCTCCTGAGCGAGAGTAATGACACCACGGAGCTTCGCCTCGACAAGGTTCACGTCGGCGAGGTGTCGAGTGTAGACCGCAAGGCGCTGACGTAGCTTGCCGAGGTTCGGGGGCATGTGAAATGCCTCGGCGATGGCCTTGACAACTTGTGTGCGCAGACGCTCGTCGGCTCGGCCGATTTCGGTAAGCGCCTTGCTTAGTGACTCGGCGTAGCGGCGCGCTCCTTGCTCGTCGATCTCACCATTTACTGGGATCGGTTCGAGGTTGAGGGCGGAGGGCAGGTCGGTGAACAGTAGTGTGTCGGGTTCGCGAGCGGTTTTGAGCGCTTGACGTACGGCCTGTGCCTGCTTGGGGAGTTGTTTGGTGTGATCGGCGTACGCGGATAGGCTTCGGGCGCGGTCGAGGAGCTCACGCGTAAGCGTAAGAGGCGCGACGTTGCGGGCGTTGATCGGTGGTGCTGCAGGCATCCGCGCACCGATAACCTGCGCGACCTCAGCTACTGCGGTCTTGCGTGGACCTGCCTGAGTGCCCATGGCTTTGACGGCGAACCGCTCTGGGCTCTTGATCATGCGCTCAGCGAGGGCAGCGGTTAGTCGTGTCTGGTAGGTGCCTTCTTCGAAGAGAGCGAGTTCTGAGCTCCCAATAATGAGCCCGGACAGCATGATGACCGGGATCACGCCCGGCCGGATCCCGAAAGGAGGCGCTTCAAGGAGCTGATAGACAGCGTCGAGCCGCAGCGGCTGTGCGGTGGCTGCCCGCATCTGCTGTTGCATGGCGGTCCAAGCTGGATAAAGCGAGTTGCCGGGCTCCGGTTCATAGAAGCCAAACGGGAGCAGCTCGATGTCGTGGTCGCTGCGCTGATCGGTGGGGCGGTGCAGCTCGAGGTACTCCAGGACTCCGCTGTACATCGCGCGTTCCGGCCCGTAGCCCTCAATGCCGAGATATTGCTGGGTGGGCGTCGTGATCATGGCGGTAATCAGCTCACGGCGCGCCTTGGCTGCTTGGCTAGTCAGCTTGTGCCGGCCCAGCATCTCATTGCGGATGTGCGGAGCATGGGGGAACACGCTCTCGCACGCCTTGGAGACTAGCTCTGCGAGGCTTCGGCCCTTGATGGTCTCGGCGCTAGCTGTAAAGACCGCGGCACCGGCATTAGCCGGCAATAGGTACCAGGCGGGCGCTAGCTGGCTTGGCAGGAAGGCCTCTGCGACCCGGGTCGCCAGTTCGGCGCTAGCCTGCGCGATACGTTCGCTCACCTCAGTACTGGCCACGGCGTCAAGTTCGACGTTGGCCGGTAGCTCGTGGAGAGCATGGAGGTAGCGGGCGGTACTAAGTACTTTTTCGGCGTGGGAGGTCACGCCGGCGATGACAGGGCGGTCGGTTCGGACCGTGGGGATGGTGTATTCGTCCCCGAAATGAAACAGCAGGAGTCCGTCCTCGGCATCAACGGCGGACGGCCCGTTGAGCTCGGGCGAGCCTGCATCGGTGGCCTTGGTGACGAAGTGGCGCAGCATACCCGTGCGTTGGCTGTGCTTACCCGCAACGACGGCGGTCGGCAGGTAGGCCGAGATGACCTTGACCGCGGCATGATCGTCACAGGCGTTGATCAGCTGCTCGATGTGGTTTGTTAGATCTACGTCACTGCCCCGCCACACCCGGTACTCGTCGCTGAACTGTCGGTACACCAGAAAGCCGCGGTCGACGAGGCTGGTGACTTGATCGGCGAACAGTTGTCGAGCCGTGGGGTCGTTGAGCGTGATGGGGTCACTCAAGGCGAACAAGACCGTGTCCATGCTGGCGCGCAGGGCACCAGAGGCGTCGACGAGGTTGAGCATTCCGATGGTCTTGAGAATGACCTGGTCTTGCTCAGGGAGACCGTTGGCTTCGGCGATGCGGTTGTCGATCTCCATCCACCGGCTTGCATTCGCCGAGGCCAATATGGTGGTTCGGCCGGCGGTGAAGAAGTAGTCGAAGGCGTCGGCGATGCGGACGGTGGACGTCGAGGAGGGGCGATTCGAGGCGTAGCTCTGCAGGAAACGTCGCACCGTGTGCGGTTCGTCGTTCGCGATGAACCCGGTCATGCTGCGATCATGCTGCCCGATCTGCGTGGCGAGCAGCGGCGCGACCACCGCTGTCAGCGGGTGCAAGGGGTACACGTGGGCAAATGTGTCGCGGTCTGCGGCGAGGATGCCTTGGAGACCGCGTTCTGTCCAGGCCTGAGCGGACGCGGCGGCATGCTGGGCTATGAGCTTGCGCCCCTTGGACGACACACCGTCGTGGTCGAGGGTTCGACGGATGAGCTCGATGGTGTCACCGAGGTGGATCGTCATCAGGATGTCCTCGAACCGGCCCTGAACCTTGGCCCATTCCCGGCTTTGCAGCGCGCTCGCGCGGGAGGCATAGTCAGCAAACGACAGGTGCTGCAGCGTAAGGAGATAGAGCGGCACGCCGCGGGGGCCTGCACCGAGCTCAGCGAGTTCCTGCAACAGGAACACGTCGCTGTCGGCATCGCTGAACTCACCGTGGGAGGCGAGGTGCTCCAGCGACTTACCGAACTCGTCAACGACCAGCATGACCGGCGCCTGGTCGCAGAGAACCTCTACGGCGGACACGAGCTCCCGGTTACTGAAACCCGGAGCTTTGAGAGGCGCGAGCGCTTCCTGTACTGGTGGGGGCATCTGGTTGTCTGGCCAGGCGCGGGCGGCACCGTCGAGCAGTGCTCGCGTGATGCTGTCGAGCAGGGGCTCTCGTCGTGCCGTGGCGACGCAGGTGATGAATCCGTCCGGGGCGGTGCGGTCACGCGCTGTTGTCAATCGATGGGCGAGGATCGGGCTCGTCTCGGCGAGTAGTGCTTCGGCCTCCATCCGGCGGTTCCCCGTGCCGCCGAGCAACGACACGACGACCAAGGCTAGCGTCGACTTGCCCGAGCCGTAGGGCCCTGTTAGGGACCAGGCCCGGGTATTTGCCTTGTCCTCCAGCGCAGCGGTGACCCGTTCCAACATGTCCTGCGCTCGGATGCCAATATGCACCGGGCCAAGGTGCTCGTCGCGGACGTCCCGTTCGATGTTCGTCGACCGCAGTCGGCTGCTGACGATGCTAATCTCGGCCGGCGTCTGCGCACTCATTCCCGACGGTGCACTATTGGCGGTCATACCAGGGCTCCTGCGAGTCGATCGAGAGTCGGCCGGTCGAGCAGGTCGCTGCGGCCACGTCGCCGCATCTCGCGCAGCATCCCGGGTGGTTGCGTGGAGTACCAAGCTTCCCGGTGCGGGAAGCTTGCGCGGGCACGAATATTGCCGTAATAGCCGTCTAGCACGTCCCAGGCCAGGTCCTTGGGATTGCCCTCAAACCGCAAGCTGCGTTGTCCGATACCCTCCACTAGTGACATCTGCGGGTACTCGCCGGCAGCCTCCTCCAGGGCATGCGCGATCTCCGGTTCTCTGAGACGGAAGGCCCGTCCGGGGCCACCCGGCTCATTGGTGAGACGAGCCAGAGCGATTGAACCGCTCTGCAGAGGCTCGTTGCGTGCCGCATAGTCCAGACATGCGTAGGCAACCAAGGCCGGCGGCAATGAGGTGCGGGCGTTGCTGGTGAAGTGCCAGCGGCTCGCAGCGTTGTTGCGACCGAACCCTGTGGGTTCCAGTAACCCAAGTTCCCGGAAAGGGGAATCAAGCAGGTCCTCGAAACTTCCGCCGGAACCGGCGGTGGGTTCACGCCGGCGTGCGTACATCTTGGTAAGGCAATCTGCGTCCTTGGCTACGGACGCCTCTGCCGGAGGCTCCCATCCAGCCAGCCGTACGTGCCGAAGCGTGGTCTCGGTGAGCTCACTTGCGGTGAATCGCGACGTCGACTGTGCGTGGAAAGCCACCCACCAGGTGGGGGTGTGGCAGGGTTTAGCTAGGAGCCACCAGTGCAACAGCCACAGACTCGCAGTGTCCTCAAGGTACGGATCAGCACCGTTCTCGTCGAGCAGCCACCGTGCCTCCCAAGTCGGCGAGGCGATGTTCGCCCGGGATGTTGGGTCCTTCGGGTACTCGACGGTGAGTTTGAAGGCGTACGACCAAAACCTGATCGCGTTGACCATGTTCTTACCCACACCCAAGGTGACCGTCGCGTTGTCACGAATAAACACGTCACTGCCGCTATTGGGAGCAGTCAAGGCGCTGTACGCCTTATGCAGCCAACCGAAGCGGGGGTGGAAGGTCTCATGGCGGGAGAACGATGGTTCGGCGACGTCCTTGAGCTTGGTTTCAAGCATCGTGTCTCCGCGGTCCTTCCTGTCCTCCAGTGAGCCTAGAGGTAGTCGTGGTGGTGTTGGGGTAGAGGGCAGCGCGAACCCGCCGCCCAGCATCGATCACACGGCGGATTGCTCTACCAATGTCATCGGCGGTAGTGGCGTAGCCCAGAGAAAAGCGGATGGTGCATTCGGCCTCATCCCGGCTCAGGCCCATGGCGAGCAGGACTCGGCTCGGCTCAATGGCACCGGCCGAGCAGGCACTGCCCTCGGAAGCCGCGATGGCGGGCATGGCAGCGAGCATCGCGTCGGCGGGAAGGCCGTCGAAGGTCAGACTCGATACACCGGGTAGCCGTCGGTCGGGATCACCATTGCGGCAGGTGCCGGGCAGAGCCGCCATGACAGCGGTTTCGAAGCGGTCTCTCAGCAATCGGATGCGCGACGCCTCTTGATCGAGGCTGCGGGCGACAGCTTCAGCAGCGGCACCCAGGCCGACGATGCCGGGCACATTCAGAGTTCCCGGCCTCCGTCCCCGCTCATGACCTCCCCCGTGCACCAGCGGCCGAATCGCCGGCACTGTGCTGCGACGCGCGAACAGCGCGCCCACCCCTTGTGGAGCACCGAATTTGTGCCCGGACATCGATAGCAGGTCAAGCTCCAGCCCATGGAGATCGACCGGTAGCCGACCAACGAGCTGCGTCGCGTCCGAGTGCACTAGCGCCCCAGCTTCGTGCGCGAGCTTCACCACTAGGTCGAGATCACTTAAGACGCCGGTCTCGTTGTTTGCAGCCATGATCGAAACTAGAGCAGGTGAGGTTGCGAGAGCTTCCTCTAGTTCCTCGAGACGCAACGTGCCGTCGCTATGGACCCCGACCGTGTGAACCGCACCCCCAACAGCGTCAGCGACGGCACTTGCCGCTTCGGCCACGGCCGGGTGCTCAACCGCACTGAGTACCAGGCTCTGACCCGGGGTCACGGCCGACCGAATGGCCAAGTTGTTGGCCTCGGTCGCACCGGAGGTAAAGATCAACTCGTTCGGCGAGCACGCCAACAGTGCTGCAACACGCTCCCTTGCTTGATCGACCGCAAGGGCCGCGTCCCGTCCTGCCGCGTGCATGCTCGAGGCGTTACCCACTGTCATCAACGCCTTGGTGGTTGCGGCTAGCACTTCGGGACGAACGGGTGCAGAGGCGTTGTAGTCGAGGTAGATAAGGGGATCAACACCAGTTTGACCCATCCCACTCCCTCCGTCGCGGTACCCACCTTATGGGCTGGTGGCCTGTTAGGGAACCGCGACGCGTGCCACCAGCCGTGATCACGGCTGGCAAGATTACCGTACGCATGTTCTGTTCTCGCGCCCCCGTAGATCGGCTCGCGGCGGGCTCGCCGCATCGAAGTTCACGCCGCTCCGGACAGCCGCTGACGAAGGCGCAGCCGCACGAGCGCGCCCGTGAGTCGCGGCCACCTTCGAGCGTCGTCACGCGATAGGGTGAGCGCCTGAACCGATGTCGTAGGCATCTTGTTGAATGACCACGTGACTAGCGACCCCGAGGCGAGTCGCGCGGAGGATGTCGTCGAGATGAGCCAGACCGCTGTCTTGATGGCAGGTTCGAGACGTTTCGCAGCCCGTCAACGCAGGGTCGCCACGCTCATCCCCCTCCCCCTCCCCCTCCCCCTGATCCCCGCTGCCCGAGCGCGCCAATGACATATACGATCTTCGACCTGTTGCAAGCCTCGGACCAGACGCCGAGGTTCATAGATGAGCGGGTCCTTCGAGCGATCGGGCACCTCGTTGACGGCGGGCATGTTCGGCAGGCGCCCAATGATGCGGTAGTCGCGGCCGCCTGCCTCGGAGATCCCCTCAGCACGGTCCGTCGACTCGCCGAGGCCGGTGTGCTGCCCGATGCGCTCCCGGATGAGCAACGACATGATCTATGTGTGCGCCTGTCACTTGGCCCGAATCAGCTCGACAGCAAGGCCGTTCTGGCCAACCCGAGTGCCGTGGCGGTATTTCTCGGCCTCCCCGAGGTGCGCAGCCGCACTGCAGTGCAGGCACCGACCGACGCGGCGCCGGCCTACGGCCTCTTCCCACATCAACGCCGCGCCGTGGTCCGCGCCCGTAGACTTCTGCGACTCGGCCGTACCCGGCTGCTGCTGCACATGCCAACCGGGGCCGGCAAGACCCGCACCACCATGAGCATGGTGGCCGACTATCTGCGCGAGAACGAGGGCCGCGTGGTCCTCTGGTTTGCCGCTACCCGAGAGCTGCTAGATCAAGCGGCGCGTGAATTTCACAAGGCATGGTCGCTGCTTGGCGACCGACCCGTCCCCATCGTTTCGGCCTGGGGCGGTCAGGACACCGACTTCACCGACCTCACCGACGGCCTCATCGTGGCCAGCTTGCAGACCGTCCATGCCCGTCGCAGCGACCCCGGTTTCATCCCTGGCCTCGGTCGCCGTGTTGGACTCATCGTTTTCGACGAAGCGCATCAAGCGATCGCTCGCACCTACCGGTATGTGGTCGAGCAACTCTCCGCCGCAGGGCAACCGGTCACCCCCATCATCGGGCTCAGTGCGACTCCGGGACGAACCTTCCTCGGAGGGCGATCGGACACAGACCTCGCCGAGTTCTTCGAGCACACGAAAGTGGAGCTCGATACCGCTACTGAAGGGGCGGACAATCCGGTCGCATACCTGATCCGTCAGGGCTATCTCGCCGAGCCCGAATTCCGCCTTCTCGGAGACCTCCCAGAGGATGGGGAGGCGGAAAGCAGCAACGATGGCGAACCAGATGAAATCAGTCTCAATCTGGATAGCTACATACAAGAGGTTCTCGGCGCCACCTTGCAGCTAGTCAGAGAGTCACACCGCCGCATCATCGTTTTCGCTGCCTCGGTGGAACTGGCGCACACTCTGGCAGCATCGCTGCGATCAGTTGGCGTCCTCGCGGATGCAGTGGACGGAACAACGTCACCCGAACTCCGAGATACCGCAATCCGGATGTACAAGAGCCCGGCACCTACCCCTCGCGTCCTTGTCAACTACGGCGTGCTGACGACCGGGTTCGACGCCCCGCAGACTAGCGCCGTCGTGATCGCGCGCCCGACGCGTTCCCTCGTGCTGTACAGCCAGATGGTCGGCCGGGGCATCCGGGGCCCGAGGGCCGGCGGCAACAGGAAAGCCGTCGTCGTCACCGTAGTCGACCCTGCAGTCCCCGCATTCGGTTCCATCGCCGCCGCCTTCACCCACTGGGAGGACTTGTGGTAACACCCGACGCACGCCAGGAAGCTCCGCTACTCTCCGGCGAGCAGACCGTCAAATCCATCCGGGACACCGGGTACAAGGGCACTGACTACGCCCTCGCTGAATTGATCGACAACTCTTTCCAGTGGGGTCAGGCTCAGACGGTACTGCTGGTCATCGTCCAGCGCATGGTGCAGGGTAAACGGCGCGCCACCAAACGTGCCGACGAGATCTGGGTCATCGACGACGGCACCGGCATGACGGATCCAGCCGTCAACCTCGCCCTGTCGTTCGGTGGGTCCGGCAAGTACGACGACCGATCGGGCATTGGCCGTTTCGGCATGGGCCTGCCGCAGGCAAGCGTCTCACAGTGCAAGCGGACCGATGTCTGGACCTGGCAAAGAACACAACCGGAGAACGCCTCCCACACCTATCTCGATCTGCAAAAACTCTCACAGCCCGGCAAGGGAGCCACTCTCACCGTCCCGTGGCCAACTCACCCCGGTCAGTCGGGCTACAAAGCCATGCCCGACTGGGTCCTCGACGTCTTCAAGCAGCATGCCACTGCGGATACCTCGATGGGACAGTCGCTTTACGGCGGCACGGCCATTCGCTGGTCCACCCTCGACAGGGTCCGCTGGACCACTGCCAGCGCAATCCTTAAGCACGCGGAGTACCTACTGGGGCGGGTCTACCGGAACTTCCTGACCGCTGACTCCGAGCGGCGCCACATCAAAATTGCCATTGTCGACGCTGACATGATCGGCGGGCTAATCGACTTCCATGACGTACGCCCTAATGACCCCCTGTACCTACTGCCCGCCGACCAGAGCACACTAGAGTACTGGGAGCAGAACGCACCGGACGGCGAAGACGAAAAGTACGTACGGGTTTCCGAAAGTGGACCCTTTACCGCTCACCACAATTCCCGGACCTTCGAGATCGCTCGTGCCGACGGCACAGGTAGCTCCATAGTCCACGCGCGCCTGTCCCTGGCCCGACCCGAGGCCCGACCAGGGAGAAATCCCGGTAAAGACACCCACCAGGGTGGCCATGCCCGAGACAACGCCGGGATCTCGGTCGTGCGCGCCGGCCGCGAACTTGTCCTCGAACAGACTCTGAACGAGGAAGCCACCGACCGCTGGTGGGGTGTCGAGCTGTCCTTTAGCCCTGACCTCGACGAGATCTTCGGGGTGACGAACAACAAGCAGGACGTTCCCAACCTGACACAGGCACTGCAACTAGCTCGCAACTACGATCTACCGGAGGAGCAAGCCCTAGAAGAGGGTCTTTTCGACGAAGAGCACGAGATCGCCGAGCTCTACGGGATGGCACACCAGTTGCTGCTGCTCGTCCGTTCTCTGCGGCAGGAAGGCCGGGAAGGCCGAGACGCAGCATCGCGGGGCCGTTCCGCCCCACCGAACATCGCGGGCGTCGCCTCCAACATCAAGAAGACACGCTCCACAGTCATCCCCACGCCAGGCGAGAAGAAGTTCGCGGATGATCCGGACCCCGCGAAGGCCGCTGGCGCTATCGAGACGAAACTCAAGGCGGACGACGTCCCCGATCAAACCCGCAAGATAATCATCGAGAACTACAGGCGTGGCGTGACAGTCCAGATCTTGACACACGCCGAAAAACATGTCCCAGCGTTCTTCCGGCCTGACGAGGCCATGAACCTGGAGCTGCTGTGCTTGAACAACGCCCACCCCGCGTACCAGGCCATCATTGACCCGTTACGCGCCTCCGGCGAAGACATCTCCGCGATGAGCGAAGAGGAAGCTAAGAGACTCCTCACCAAAAGTGCCGATGCCATCACCTGGCTTCTGCTGGCCTACGCACGCTGTGAAAACGAATACCAGGGACACCCTCTCGCGGGCACCTGGAAGCAAATCCGCGACCAGTGGGGGCAACGCCTCGCCGAGACAGTGCAGGACTCTGCGTTCAAAGCTGCCGAAATCTTCGATGACAGCGCCGAAGACGACAGCGAGAGCGGTGTATGACGCAACCAGACATCGATCCTCAGCGCTGCGGATTCCGAGTCCTCGAACTCGTTTCCAACACAACCACTTTGACAATCATCGCGCCGTTCATCACCTCAGCCGGTATCAGGCCGATCCTCGCGGCATTGCCTCAGGACGCCGAGCTCGAGGTATACACCCGGTGGCGCCCGGATGAGGTCGCCGCCGGGGTGAGCGACCCACACATCTTCGATCTGGTCGGTGCCCGCGGCGGAACCGTTTCACTGCACCCAATCGTGCACGCCAAGGGATATTTGACAGGCTCAACTGCTCTAGTGGGCTCGGCCAACGTCACCGGGAACGGCCTTGGATGGAGCCGCCCCGGCGCCGTCGAAATCCTTGTCGAAACCTTACCGAGCGACCCGGCCCTGGTAACGCTGATGTCTGTGCTGCAAGCGACGTCGTCAACAGCCACAGAAGCGGACCGCGATGCTGTTATCGCGGCTGCTGCGGCGCTCCCCTCAGCACCACTACAGGCCGCTATTGAACCAGTGGACCGCGCAGACTGGCTCCCCTCCTACCGTATCCCTGAAGTGCTCTGGCTCGTCTACGACGGACAACGCGAAAGGGAACTCACGGACTTCGTGCAGCCCGAGCTCCAAGCATTAGGGGTTCCCGACGGTATCCAGAATGAACCTGCGTTCAACGCCTACGTCGGGGCGATCCTGCGACAAGGTTTCACCGGCCGCATCGCCCAGGAATGCAGCAACCTATCCACAATCAAAGCGGTGCAACGTCTGACTGAGCTCTGCACGTCAAGAGGCATCACTGTCCAGGATCCAGGCCTGCTGTGGGAAACCCTCGCGGCTTGGATCGCGCGGTTCATGCCCGGCTTCCAACGGATTCCTGGTGGTACGCGACTGATCCGCTAACGCCAGAGGCCAATCGGCCGGCCGGTATCGGGATCGAGAACTCGAACCGGCTGAGGGAACTCGGGCTTCGAGGATGGCTGCGACGACTGCTGCGGGATAGCCGCACACCGGCCGAGAGCTGAACGTAGCAACTCGGCTGCCGCGGCCATCCCGGCCGCCTCAGCTGCGGCGAGCAGGGTCCGGGCAGCCTTCGTCGCCTCCGCCTCTACGACACCACCCCTCCGGCCGGGACCACCTGCAGTGAGGTCTTGCATCTCGTACAGCCGAGCACGTAGGCGATCAACTTCGGCAGCCAAGCAGGCGTCGAAGTCTGTGGACGATAGCTCACCATCACATCTTGGTTCTTGCACCACAGCAAGCAGGCGAGCTACTGAATCCGGCAAAAAACTTCGACGGGCGCGATCAAGGTTGTCGGCACGTCGTTCCTCGAAACAGCTGCTAGCCAACGCCGCCCCTCTATCCTGCTCCGCCTCGCCACCAGTCGCGGCTCCACGCGCCGCCGGGACGGTATGGCCGGTCGACGCTGTCGTGGAACAAGAGCCGGAGTGACGTACATCAGCGTAGCGGAAGCTGCATGGGGCATCAGGACACCGATCGGCCGATCAGCGATCTCCAGCCCCCTCGGCCACAGAGCCCATAGTGGCCCGCCATCTACACGCAGTCCGCTCGCGATAGAGCCTGTCCTCAGCATTTGATCAACTACAGAACACAGCCGCTATCAGCGCCCCGGCGACCAGGTACGGACCGAAGGCAATGCTGTGCGTACGGCGCAGCGCCATGCGTGCTAGCGCTTCGGGTACGGCGAGCACGAAAGGCAGTAGGCCGCCGAGGAACACCGCAGGCCAACCGATGGCACCCAATGCCGCACCGAGCAGCGCGGCCAGCCGCACGTCGCCCAGGCCCATTCCGCTGCCTGCCACGATGACCAAAGCCAGGTATAGGCCGCCAAGCGCAGCCGCAGCGAGCGTGGCGGTGACCAGCATTCGGACCCGGCCCGTGATCGCTGCCTCACCGGCCAGCACAACGCCGACGGCCAGGGCAGCGACACTGACCACGGGCGTAGGCAGCCTGCGGAGGGCAACGTCAACGGCGGCGAGCAACACGCCGGTGTGCATCACCACCAACCAGACCCCCAGCAGGGGCAGGCCGCCGCGGGCGTCGCGCAGAAGCCAGGCTAGGCCGACGGAGGCGACAGCCATCCCGATACCGCACAGCGCCGATACGGCCACCGTTGTTCGCACGCTCCTGGCCGCCGCCGAGGTGTCCCCTTCGGCCACGCCCAACTTCGACGGGCCCGCGGCTACTGCCGGCTTGGTCGCCAGCCACGTGTACGCGTGCGGCAACGTCAGGCCGGCAAGTGCGCCGCCGGAGAGCGCCAGCCCCAGTGCTACGGGATTCATCGGCTGTGGCCTTCGGGGCGCACCCTCGGCCTACGCCGGTGCCGCGTCTGCACCTGTCGACCGCACGCAACCGACGCGGTAGGTCTCTGACCAACGCCGTATTTCCCGCATGAACGATGAAAGCAGCGGCAGCAGGTGGGTGCCGGCGGCGGTGAGAGTGTAGGTACCGGCACCTGCGTCGTCAACGTGGTGCACTAAGCCACCGTCGCGCAGACGGCGCAGGGCGTCATTGAGTGATTTCGAACTCGGCGCCGGTCGGATCTCCCGCAGCAGCTCCGAGAATCGCATCGGCCGCTGGCCGAGGGTCGTAAGGATTTCCAGGCTCCACCGCTGTGCGCACAGTTTAATGGCGTCTTGCGCGTCCTGGAGGTCGTCGTCCATCCGCCTGCCCTCCCCGTCAAGGTCGGCCAGAGGGCGAGTCTAGGGGATCGACTGCTCTACGTGAACAACAAACTCACCTTGAGTCAAGCCAAGATCTTCACGACGTTGAGGAATCTCATGGAGATGAGAGCGTGCTGGACACGAGACGGCCGCCCTTGGTGAGTGCATGCAACATGCCCACCAGCGCGCACCCGACGCTGGCCAGCCGGTACGCGCTTGCAGTGACGATCAGACCCCAAACCACCTTGCGCGGTTCGCGCCACAAAGCCCGATCGCCGCACGCCAGCACAGCTCTGCCCGCAATACAGCGCGGGTTGCCTCACCCGCTCCGCCAACGCCCCAACGGCGACCGCTACAGGCTACTCAACGCTAGAGACTTGCAATGGCGGCGGGCCGACGCGGAGCTCCTCGGCGAGGGTCAGCGGTCTGAGGACCCTCGGTAGCGAAGCTCATGGTACGCGACCGCCAGAGCCTTTCGAGGTTTCCAAAGTATTCGCTCTCAGTGGGCATAGCCTCACGAGTCCGACATCGACTTGCCGGATTGAAGCCGAAAAATTCACATTACCTGTAACCCCTGGGTGAGCACCTAGCAGTAATCACTGGGAGGTAAGCACGTTGCGGTAACTACGGGGGTCGGGTGTAGAGGTGGATCAGACATTCGTGCGTGCAACTTCCACGACAGCGGGGCGACCAGGCATCGCTGTCGCCACGAACCGTTCGGAGGCGGGACGGCAGATGACGAGCCGTAACAGACAGCGAAGTTCCACTATCCGATCACGAAGTCACCAGCTTCGGGCGGCGGGCTCAGCGATCGGCCTGATCCTGGCAGCCGGTGCGGGAGCTTGCGAGACCGGGAGCACCGGGCAAAAACCTTCTCCCACCGCCTCCGTCACTGTTTCCATACCCAGCCAGGATCCGCGTGGTGTCGCCGAGGACGCCGCGCTGGACGTGTACCGCGGCATGTGGGCCGCGTACGCGAAGGCCGGCCTCACTGCCAACCCCGACGAGCCTGACCTCAGCAGGTTCGCCAGCGACGGCGCGCTGAAGACGTTGCGGAATGGCCTGGCCACATACCGGGGCAAGAAGCAGGTACTCAAGGGCGAGTACGTCCTCAACCCGCAGGCGGCCGAAGTTGCGCTCACCTCCTCACCCGCGACGGTGACAGTCACTGACTGCATCGATGACAGCAACTTCCTGGTCTACAACTTGTCGGGCGAACCGATCAACGATGTGCCCGGGGGCCGGCAGAGTGCGCGGGCCACGGTCACGAACCTCGCGGCCGGCAGCTGGAAGGTCACCAGCTTCGGCGTCCAGGACGTGGGGTCGTGCTGATGCGTCGCACCGCCCAATCCCTGATCGCCACGGGCGCGGCAGCGATCGTGCTGGCATCCGGAAGCCCGGGATATGCCGACGGCGGCATCGGCGGGGTCAACTGCACGCAGAACCCGTCGGCTCCCGAATGCGAGATTAGCGCCGGCACCCCCGGCGGGCCTGGCGGCTCCACCGGCGGCAACCAGGGCAGCGGCGGGTCCGATGACGGCTCGGATAGCGGCGGCGAAGACGGCTGCTACTGGGCGCCAGTCGACGGGGACTTCCCGCCCCCGCCGGGTAAGGGCCCAGCCGGCGGTTGGTATTCGCGGACCTGCGTGGGCAACGGGATTGGGTCGCAGGAGGTGCCGGTGTGGCTGGACCAGGCCCCCGCGGTGAACCTAACGGCGTTGGCGCAGACAGCACGTTCTCGGCTGCGCCTGCCCTCGCCGCAGATCCGCACGAATCCCGCAACGGCGCCGTTCGTGCTGGTGCAGGTGCCGGTGTGGCTGTGGGTGGACCCGACGACGTGGGGTGCCCGGTCGGCGACCGCGTCGGTGCCAGGGGTGTCGGTCACCGCTACCGCGACACCGACGCAGGTGGTGTGGTCCTTCGGCGACGGCAGCGATGACCTGACGTGCGCTGGTCCAGGCAAGCCGTGGAGGCCGGGCACGGACCCACAGGCGTCGTCGCCGTGCGGGCATACCTACTCCTTCTCGTCCGCTGCCGCGGCGGGGGCGGCGTTCCGACTGCGGGCGACGGTGACGTGGTCTGTCGCCTGGTCTGGTGCCGGTAGTGGCGGCACTCTCGCCCCGCTCACGACGACCTCAACGGTGTCCGTGCAGGTGGCGGAGTCCCAGGCGATCGTCGGAGGTGATCGATGAGCGTCACCACGGATCGTCCCCGCGCGGCGGATGCCGCCGTCGCGGATCTGCCGCCGGTGTCCGCGGGTACGCGGCGGGTGGGGCGGCGCAGCGTGCGGCGGGTGGTCGCCGGGCTGCTGGTGGTCCTGGCGACGGTGGTGACGTTTTGGCAGGTGGATCTGCGCCGGCACGTTGACGAGCAGTTCCTCGCCGTAGCGCGGGACGTACACGCGGGTCAGGTCATCGCCGACGCCGATGTGCGGGTGGTGCGGGTGGCGAACCCGTCCGGACTGGATCTCGTGCCGGCCGAGCGGCGTGGGGGGATCGTCGGCCGTTCGGCGGCGGTGCCGCTGGCGGCGGGGAGCCTGCTGGTGTCGGCGCAAGTCGGGCCGGCGGCGTGGCCCGCGGCGGGGCAGGCGGTGATCGCGGTGCCGGTCAAGCCGGGCCGGGCCCCGACGAGCCTGACCGCCGGGTCGCGGGTGGTGGTGCTGGTCGCTCCGCCCGCGGGGGGACAGCAGGCGTCGCAGCAGAACAACGGTGTGCGCCGGGCGGTGGCCACGGTGGTGTCCGTGGCGGCGGGCGGGGACCAGGTGGGCACGCAGTTGGTGACGGTGCTGCTCGCCGCGGATTCGGCGGAAGCGGTCGCGGCGGCACCGGGAGACGTGTCGCTGGTGCAACTCGGCCCATCCCAATGAAATGTGAGGAGGCGCGGGAGATGTTGGTGGTGGTGGCGTCGGTGTCAGGCGCGCCGGGCGCGTCAACGACGGCGTTGGGGATGGCGGCGTTGTGGCCGGAGCACCCGGCGTTGCTGGTAGAGGCTGATCCCGGCGGTGGGGTGGTCGCTGCGCGGTTCGGGCTGGCGCAGGAGCCGGGTCTGGCGTCCTTGGCGGCAGCGGCACGGCATGGTGAGAACACCGATGGGGCGGCGCCGTACGTGCAGCAGGTGCCGCTGGGCTTGCACGTCCTCGTCGGGCCGGGTGCGGCCGAGACCGCCGCGGGGGCGGTATCGGTCCTCGCCGGCCAGGCCAACGCGGTCGCGCGGTTGGCTCCGTCGGTGGTGGTCGCCGACGCGGGCCGCCTATACGCGCACAGCCCGGCTTGGGACCTGCTGCGCTCCGCTGACGCAGTCGTGCTGGTCACCTGGGGGTCAACGGAGCACCTGGACCATCTGGACACCCGCCTGCCGGCGCTGCGTGCGGCTGCCGGGCTAGGTGGTATCGGGCTGGCCGTCTCCGGCAGGTCCGCCTACGCCCCGGCCGAGATCAGTGGACGCCTCGGTGTCCCGGTGTGGGCGCAGTTGCCCACCGACCGATGGGGCGCGGGCGTCCTCGCCGGGCGGATGACAGGGCGGGCGTGGACCCGTACCCGCCTCGCCCAGGCGCTGCGTGCCCTCGCCGCGTCCGTCGCGGTCGGCGGACAGTTCGCCGGTGCGGGGCTGGAGGTCACGCGGTGACCGCCACGGCCCTCAACGGTGGCACGACCGCGGCGCCGCCGGAGGTGTTGGCGCGGCTGCGCGCTCGGGTCAGCGACCGTCTGGCCGTGCACGGCGCGCAGCTTCCCGACGGTGAGCGCCACGCGGTGCTCGCGGGATACATCGCCGAGGAACTCGTCGTCCACGCTCGCGAGGACATCTCCGCCGGACAGCCGCCGCTCAATCCGCAGGCCGAGGCGGCCCTGGCCCGCGCTTTGCGGGACAGCTTCACCGGCCTGGGCGGGCTGCAGAGGTTAATCGACGACCCACGGGTAGAGGACATCTTCGTCAACGGCTGTGACAACGTGTGGATCCGCACGACCGACGGGCAGGTGCGGCGAGTGCCGCCGGTGGCCGGCTCTGACGACGACTTGGTCGACCTTGTGCGGATAGCGGCGGCGCGCAGTGGGCAGGAGGAGCGCCGCTTCGACCGTGGTTCCCCCGGCCTGTCTCTGCGGCTGCCCGGCGGGCAACGCCTGTTCGCCGTGATGGCGGTAGCGAAACGGCCCTCGTTGTCGATCCGCCGCAACACCCTGCACCGGGTGACTCTGGACGACCTGCTGCATCGCGGGGAGATCACGGTGGGGTTGCGGGAACTCATCCGGGCGCTGGTGCGGGCGCGTAAGAACATCGTGATCTGCGGAGGTGTCGGCGTAGGCAAGACCACCATGCTGCGGGCCGCCGCTGGCGCGATCAGCCCCAACGAGCGGATAGTCACCGTCGAGGACGCCTACGAACTCGGCCTTGACGAGGACATCGACGCGCACCCGAACACCACCGCACTTCAGCAGCGGGAGCCGAACCTCGAAGGCGTCGGTGGCATCGACATGTCCACGATGGTGCGCTGGGGCCTGCGAATGCGCCCGGACCGGGTAATTGTCGGCGAGACCCGTGGCGCGGAGGCCGTACCCATGCTCCTGGCCATGTCGCAGGGCAACGACGGCAGCATGTGCACCCTGCATGCCTCTTCCAGCAAGCAGGCGCTGACCCGGCTGGCCATGTACGTCATGCAGGCGCCGGAGAAGCTGACCTTCGATGCCGCGAACGTACTCATCGGCCAGGCCGTCGACTTCGTCGTCCACCTGGACGTCGCTACCGACGGCACCCGTGTCGTGTCGTCTGTCCGGCAGGTCCTGGAGACCGATGGCACCCAGGTCCCCTCCAACGAGATCTACCGCCCCGGCTCCGACCGGCGCGCCATCCCGGCCGCGCCGGTCCGCGCCGACACCCTCGACGAGCTCACCGCCGCCGGCCTCAACCCCAGCCTCCTCGTCCAGGACCGGTGGTGACCGTGGATCTGCTGCCGATCCTGCTCGGCCTGGGCTGCGCCGCCGGCCTTATCCTCGTCGCCGACGGGTTACGCCGCCGCCCACCCGGCACCCCGGCCGCCCGGACACGGCGGCGGTGGACCTCGGCCGACCGTTCCCGCCTCCTCGCGGCCATCGTGGCGGGCTTCGGTGCGGCAGCACTGACCCGCTGGCCGGTCGCGGCGCTGCTGACTGCCGCCGCGGTGTGGGCGCTGCCCCGCGTCCTCGGCCCCGACCGGGAACACATCCGCGCGATCGCCCGGATCGAGGCGATCGCTACCTGGGCCGAGCTGCTGCGCGACACCCTGTCCTCGGCCGCCGGCCTGGAGCAGGCAATCACCGCCACCGCTCCGGTAACACCGCAGCCCATCCGCCCCCAGGTGCTGGCCCTCGCGGGGGCGGTACGCGGGGGAGCACGGCTGCCCGACGCGCTGCGCGCGTTCGCCGC
>NZ_JCANTD010000014.1:0-122194 GCF_059570675.1 Salinispora goodfellowii
CCTTCGGCGTGCGGGGTCCAGCCGCCACGTGCTCGATATCCTCGACCGGCATTGCCTGCTCGTCGGCCAGCCGTAGCTGCCGCCCGGCCCGCCACGCGGCCATGGTCAGCGACGCGTATAACGCTGGCCGGGTCACATCGAGGTGGTCGCGTAGGGCCTCCAGGAACCCGGTCAGCACCTCGCAATCGATGTCGGCCGGATCACCCCGGTAGCCGGCGGACAACTGCCCGGCAATCCGCACCAGCGCGGGCATCGCCATCCCGACCGCTGCGATCGTCCACTCGACACCCCGTAACCGGGCCCGAGCAACCAGTTCCCGCCACACCACATCACGGCCGCCGTAATTACCCGGACGCGTAAGTAACCAATCCCGCAACACCGGCAAGCAAACAACACCGGAAGGCAAATCCACCTTGCCGACCATGTCGCGAGCCAAGCTGCCACAATCGAGTGCCATCGGCGCCGAATCGGATGTCAACGCCTTGAACGCGTGGTCGACAGCGAGCAGATGAGATGTTGACCAGTCCGGGGTATCGGACACAGACATGTCAAAACTCCAAATAACAGAGGGCCATCAGAAAGGAATCAACACCGACATCGGCGAATCCCCATGCGGGCAGTACGCCACTGGCATCTGACACGGCAATGACAAGCGGCTGGACGAACTCCTCACCCCACGCTCACCGTGATCTGACAACCGCGGAGCCACGCCGAGCCGACGCCTCGTCAACCTCTGACTGGCACATCGCCTCTGACAACGCCAAGGACTACCGCTGATGTAAGCGTCGTTGGTCACGTGCCCTCGTCAGCGACAATCGCGGATGTCGCGCTCGGGCGTCCGGGACGCGAAACCCCGGGCCACGCGCGCGGAGACGGGCTGGCCTCTCAGGGTGACGGCTCATCGCCGTCTCAGGCCCGCTACGGAAGTCTCTGACAAAGCGATCCAACTTTGCCGCTGCCGGCAGCACGGCCCACCCCCGATCTGACAACCGATCCGCTGACAGATGCCGATCGCGTCTGTCAACGCACGTTCGGTACCCGGCCGGACGGGAGCAGCTACCGGACAAACCGGGTAGAACGTGGACTGTCAGACCAGATGATGGCGCTGTCAGATCGCCAAGTGTTCGCCACGACTGACAAACACCGATTGGTAGACGTCAGCGCATCACGGCGCGGCACGGAGCCAACACCATATGAGCGAGCACTCCACGCCGCAGCCTGCCCATCAGGGCGACACCACTCACACCCCTTCGATGGATCTGGTCGCCGGCGACCCACCGGTACCGATCACCGTCTGGCGCACCGCCCGCAGCGGCGACGACCAGAGCACGACCATCTCCAACCGACTGGCCTACCGACTCATCGCCGCCTACAGCCGGCCCGGCGAGGCGATCGTCAACCTCACCGACGAGCACGTGCTGGACACCGCTTGCCTACGCGGCGGTCGCCGACACCACCCAGCCTGGTTCACCGGCGCCTCCACGCTGATAGTCGGGCCGCAGACGCCACAGCCCGACGAACCCGACAACGACCTGGACCCCGAGGATCCGGATGATCTCCGGACCTGGTTCGGCGACGACCTCCGCGACCCCGATCCGTTCGCCGGCGATGACCCGGCCGTCGTGCCCGGCGACGGCGACGACCTGCAGGGCCGCACCAGCCTCGTCGTGGCCACCTGGCCGCTCGAGGCCAGCAGCGACGCGGACAACCGGGTCCGCCTGGCCTGGCTGCTTGCCGTCTGCACCAAACTGCTACACCCCGGTGGATGCCTAGTCCTCGTCGTCGGCGTCCCGGCCGGCACGCTCGCAGCCCCAGAGGACTTCACACCCGTCGTCGACGCCGCCGCAGGTGCCGGACTCGGCTACCTACAACACATCGTCGCGGTCGCCGCCGACACCGACGGCGACCGGTTCACCTACGGCGCACCCGATGAGGAACTACTGTCGTTGGCCCGCGCCACCGAAGCACAGGAGTTCGTACTCCACATCAAGGTCCACGCCGACCTGCTCGTCTTCACCCACAAGCAACTCCCCGCGGGTTCAGCGAAATCGACGGACTCTCAGCAGGAACCCACGGGTTCCTCATCACGATCACGCTATCGCGCGCCCAGGAAGTCGAGGAACTCACGGAATGCCGCACAGGACGGTGACCGGCATGCCTGACCCCTCGACCCACTCCCCCAGCGGCACAGCGAGCCCGAACCAGACGACCACGTGGCCGCAGGCCCTGTCGGTCTGGGCAACCGCCCAGTCGAACGGCCCCGTCCAGCGACGCGGCCGATACGTGCCCCAGTCGGTCAAGCACCCGGCCAGGATGCTGCCCGCGATCGCCGCCCACGCCGTGCGCTCCTACACCCAACCCGGCGACCTGGTATTCGACCCCATGTGCGGAATCGGCACCACCATCGTCGAGGCCATCCACGCCGGCCGTGACGCGATCGGCGTGGAGTACGAGTCCCAATGGTCCGACATCGCCGACCTCAACATCGCCCACGCCCACCGACACGGCGCCACCGGCCGCGGCTCGGTGATCCGCGGTGACGCCACCCAGCTGACCACGCTGCTACCCGCCGTCCTACAGGAACAGGTCGCCCTCGTGGTGACCTCGCCACCGTACGGGTCAACCGTGCACGGCCTCGTCCGCCCCGGCAGTGACGGAGTCGCCAAGTTCGACAACCGCTACGGCGAGGACAAGGGCAATCTCGCCTACCGCTCATCCCTGGCTGGGCTTGTTGAGGGGTTCACCGGAATCCTGCGCGGCTGCCACACCCTGCTGCGCCCCGGCGGGGTGGTCGTCATAACCGCCCGACCCTGGCGCAAACGCGGCGAACTGGTCGACCTACCCTCGGCGGTCCTGGCCGCGGGCACCGCCGCCGGCTTCGTGCCGCTCGAACGGTGCGTCGCCCTACTCGCCGCCGTCCGCGGCGGACGGCTCGTCGCCCGGCCGTCGTTCTTCCAGCTTCAGCAAGTTCGCAAGGCAAGGGCCGCCGGAGTGCCGATGCACCTGATCGCACACGAGGACCTGCTGGTACTCGGCAAGCCGCTGAATCCGGGAAGCAGGGTGGGGACATGACCACAGGCACCCACCGCACTCCCTCCCTCAACTCCGAGTCAACGGTCACCCCCATCTCAAGAGCTACCAAGCCGATCTGACAACCACAGAGACGTAAAGCCGCACCACTTGACGAGCGGCCGGTTCCTAACGGCACCGGCCGCTTCTTCATGCTCACCGCAGCAACCGGCACACGACTACCCGAAGGGCAAATCCGATGGCAACCCACCCACTCGCCATGACGCGAGTCACGAGCGCAATGAGCTGCAGCGCCACAATCCCGCCCAGCCACGAAGACAATGCTGTCATCGCCCTCCAACCCGCACGCGCTCGCAGTGAGGCGACGGCGACCGAGGAGCGAATGGGGCTCGCCCAATGCCGCGCTTCCCAGCCGGGGCGCCCGCCGGACGGAGGCACATGACGCTGCCGCCCGGCCACCATTCACCACAACGCAACGAGCCGGATTCGATCACGCCCCCCGACAAGCGACTTGACCAGCCCAGCGAAGACGATGGTCCATGGACCGTTGAGACCGTCGACGGCCGCGAAACATCCGGGGTCACCCGCGTGGTGGTACCCGGTCAGCCACCCGAGCTGCACCCCGCCGCAGCTGCCGCACTTCTCACGCTACTCAGACACGCCAACCCACGCCGCACCGACAACTCGCAACAGGAGCACTGATGCCCACCCCTCAACCGAAACCCTTCGCCTTCTACGGACGCGTGTCGACCGAGGACAACCAGGACCCCGAGTCGTCCCGGAGCTGGCAACTCACCCGGGCGACCACCATCATCCGCCCGCACAGTGGACAAATCGTCACGGAGTACTTCGACGTCGGTCAGAGCCGCTCCCTCCCCTGGCAACGCCGGATCCAGGCCAGCCGTCTTCTCGCGGCGCTCCGCGATCCACGTCGCGGGTTCTCTGCCGTCGTGGTCGGCGAACCCCACCGCGCGTTCTACGGCAACCAGTTCGGTCTCACGGTGCCGCTGTTCACCCACTACGGCGTCGAACTGTGGGTGCCCGAAATCGGCGGTCCGATCGACCCTGACAACGAAGCCCACGAACTGGTCATGTCCGTCTTCGGCGGCATGAGCAAGGGCGAACGTAACCGGATCAAACTGCGCGTCCGCACCGCCATGGCCGCCCAGACCCTCCTCGAGGGCCGCTACCTCGGCGGACGCCCGCCATACGGCTACACACTCCGCGAACTCGGACCCCACCCCAACCCGGCCAAAGCCGCCAACGGCAAACAACTCAAAGGCCTCATCCCAGACGAACAGACCGCCCCGATTGTCCGGCAGATCTTCACCGAATTCCTCGCCGGTATCGGCCTGTTCGCCATCGCTGAAGGACTCACCGCCAATCACGTGCCCTGCCCCTCAGCGCATGACCGCGCCCGCAACCGGCACCGCAGCGGCATCGCCTGGTCCAAAAGCGCCGTACGGGTCATCCTCACCAACCCCCGCTACACCGGCCGGCAAGTCTGGAACAAACAACGCACCGACGAGGTACTGCTCGACGTCGACGACGTGGCAATGGGCCACACCGGCGTCATGCGCTGGAACCCCCGCGACAAATGGGTGGTCTCCAAGGAGATCACCCACGAACCACTCATCGACGACACGACCTTCGAGCAAGCCCAAGCGATACTGCGACATCGCGGACGGGGAACCGGCGGCCAACACCTCCGGCAGCGCACTCGCAACCCGTACGTCTTCCGCGGCATCATCTACTGCGCCGCCTGCGACCGACGCATGCAGGGCCAGTACAACCACGGCGACGCCTACTACCGCTGCCGATTCCCACAGGAGTACGCCCTCGCCAACCATCTCCCACACCCCCGCAACGTGTACCTACGCGAGGACGCCCTCACCGACCCACTCGACACCTGGCTCGCCTCCGCCTTCGCCCCCCAACACCTCGAACACACCATCACCACGCTGGCCGACGCCCAACCAGTAGCCCATCCGCCCGCAACCGGCACACCAGCCCAGACCATCATCACCGAGTGCGACGCCAAGCTAGAGCGCTACCGCGCCGCCCTCGACGCTGGCGCAGACCCGACGGTAGTTACCGCCTGGATCACCCAGACCCAGACCGACCGCGCCGAAGCAGAACTACACGCACTCGCGAGCACCACCCCACACCGGCTGACCCGAGCAGAAATCACCGCCCTGGTGACCACACTCGGGGATATCACCGCCGTGCTCCGCGACGCCGACCCAGCCGACAAGGCCAAGGTCTACCGGCAACTCGGCCTCCGGCTGAACTACCAGCCCGAAACGCAAACGGTGCGCGCTGAAGTGGATCTCAGCGCGCACCGTGGGGAAATGGTTTGTGTCCGAGGGGGGACTTGAACCCCCACGCCCTATACGGGCACTAGCACCTCAAGCTAGCGCGTCTGCCATTCCGCCACCCGGACTTGCGTCGTCCAGCCTACCGCGATGGCCGAAGTGATCTTCTCACCTGTCGGCTACCCAGCGGGCCGCACGAGGAGTTACTGTACACCGCCCGGATGGATCATGCACATCGGCTCTCGGCGGGCGGCAATACCGGCCAGGAGCGCTGTTGCGGTAGCGTCGGGGCACGTCGGGCCGGCAGCATGACCACGTGTCGTATCCCTCGCCTTCCCCTTTGGCCGCAGTGCGGCATCGGGCTCTCGCCCTGCGTCACGCTGGCGACTTGGCCGGCGCGCGTCGACTACTCACCGAAACCGTGGAGTCGGCCCATCCGCCACCGTACGGCCCGGATCATCCCGAGATGCTGGACACCGCGCACCTCCTGGCGCGACTACACCGGGAGGCGGGCGACCCGAGCGCCGCCCGCCGGGTGTTGGAGGAGGCGCTCGCGGCGGGTGAACGCCTCCGGTCGGACGCCGATCCCGTGTTACTGGCCCTCGTCTTCGAGCTGGCGACCGTGGCGGACGAACTCGGTAACCGACACGAGGCGCGCCGCAACTTCCACCGGATGGTTACCGCCGGTCCGGCCGCACTCGGGGCCGACCATTCGTCGGTCCGCGCGGCCCGGGCCTACCTCGACGAGGCGGGCCTGGCTGGCGGCTCGTCCGGCACGCCGAGCCCCCCGCCTCCCACGCAGCACAGTCCGGGGCACCCGGGGGCCGGGATGGTCGCGGCGCAGCCCTCGGACGTTCGACGGGCGCAGCCGCTGGTTTCACCGGCAGCCGCCCCGGCTCCACCGGGTCCGTCTCCCGATCATGCCGGGCAGGTGACACCACAGCGGCCGGCGGTCGGACCAAGACCGGACGGGCACGGCGGCAGGCCACGGCCCCGACCGGACCGGTCCTGGGGGCCCCAATCCCCGTACAACTCTGTTGCCGCCCGCCCCGCTCCTGGGGTCCCAGCCAGTTACCCCGCGCCAGTCCCATCTCGGATGCTGGACGACACCGTTGTCGGTCTGCTGCCTGCCAGACATCCGGCACGGGAGCCGCAGCGGCGGGGCCGGAACTGGACCGCGGTGGTCGCCGCGGCGGGCGTGGCCGCGGTGGCGATCGTCGGCACGGGCTTGGTGGTGCTTCTTCGGACCGATCCGGCGGCAGCGCCGCTGCCGGAGACGCCGCCGGCGTCGGCGGCGGGAACGCCGAGCGGGGCGCCGAGTGCGCCGCCGCCGACGGACCTGAGTTTGCGGGATGACCTGACCTCGGTGACTATCACCTGGACGGATCCGTCCGGCGGCACCGTTCCATTCGTGGTTGCCGCCGGTCAGGCGGGGCAGCAGTTGGGGGCGAAGGATCGGGTGGAGCCGGGGCGGACCAGCTACACGCTCAATGGTCTGAGTGCCGAGGTGGACTACTGCTTCACGGTTTTGGCGGTGTATTCAACGGAGACGTTCACCACGTCCGGGCAGGTGTGCACCAATCGCGAGCGGTAGGTCGCCGGGAAGTACGCTGCGTGCACACCGGTGGACGGTACGGGTTTCCTTGCCGTCGCGAGCCAAATAGGATGGCACCCGACTTCTGGGAGGGCCGCCGGCTTCGGACCCGTCACCTGCTCAACCGATACGGGGAGGCAATTGGTTGTGGCCACCGTCAACAATGTCGTGACTCCACGCCGCCGGTTTCGTGGCGGGCTGGTCACCATCGCCACTGTGACGGCACTGCTGGCTGCGATGGGGCTCACTGTGCTCGGGGTCGGCGCCGCCGACAACGCGGTGGCAACCTTCGACGCCAGTTCCTGGCTGTGGAGCAGTGTTCGCGGTGAGTTGGCTCGGGTCAACGGGGTGACGGCGCGGGTGGACACCCGGCTGGAGGTTCCGGGTGCACGGCAGCATCCGGTGCAGGTCACCCAGACCGACCGGCTGCTCGTTCTGCGGGATCTGAGCACGGGCCAGGTCAGCTCGCTGGACCTCGCCACGTTGCGGATCCTCGCGACCTCCCCCACCACACCCGGTCTCGGGGTGAACGTCGTGCTACACGAGGAGGCGGCGTTCGTGGTGGACGCGGTGCAGGGCGTCGTCCGGCAGCTCGACCCGCGTTCGCTGACGCCGATCGGCAATTCGGTCCACTTTCCTCCCGGTATCACCGGTGGCTCGATCGACGGTGAAGGTCGGCTGTGGATCGCGGTGCCGAGCGAGGGAACCGTCGCGGCGATCGGTGCCGCGCCGTTGCCGTCACCGTCGGCCTCCACCGAGGGGGGCCTGAACCCGGAGCTGATCGAGACGTACGACATCACCGAGCCGCATCACGAGTTGATCGTCTCCGCGCTGGATGACGGGGTGGCGGTGCTCGACCGGACGGCGGGGTCGCTGATCATGGTGCGCCAGGGGGATGTGACGCGGACACCGCTGGAGACCTCCGCGCCGGCGGTCCTGCCCGCCCGGACCAACGGGTCGGCGGTGCCGGTCACGGTGCCGTCGCAACGGCAGGTGCACGTGGTCGCGGGCGGGGTGGTCACGAGTTTCACGGTGCCCGGCGAAGGGGACGACCTCAGCCCGGCGGTGTCGTGGGCGGGCCGGTTCTACTGCGCCGACGAGGCCACCGGCACCGTGTACGTACTCGACGAGGCCGGCCGGCTGGTCGATTCGATGTCCGGCGCACCGGCTGGTCCGCTTGAACTGGAGGTTCGGGAGAACCACCTGTTCATCAACGCTCCGGACGCGTCGATCGCCCGGGTGGTGGACGACCGGCACCGGATGCGGGACGTCGACAAGTACGCCAACGACGTGCTGGGCGGTGACCCGCCGCCCGCTCCCCCACCCCCGCCCCCACCGCCGAAGCCGAAGGAGAGCCGGCCGGGTCCACCGCAGGCGGTCACCGCGGCGGCCGGAGATGCCCAGGCCGGGGTGAGCTGGCGGGCCGCCGCCGCCAACGGCGCCGAGATCATCAAGTACGTGGTGTCCGGCGGTGGGCAGCGCGTCGAGGTCGGCGCCAACCAGCGGACGGTGGAGATCAAGGGGCTGACCAACGGGGAGACGTACGCCTTCTCGGTGTTCGCGGTCAACGCCAAGGGGGACGGCCCGGCGCGGACCAGCAACCCGGTGACGCCGACGGCGGAGGTGCCGGACCCGCCGGCGAGCGCGACCGCCGAGGCGCGCCCGGACGGGACGGTCGCGGTGCGCTGGCCGGCGGCGGACGGGCAGGGCAACACGATCGACCGGTACGTGGTGACAGCCACCTCGGCCGGCACGAACTCCCTGGCCGGGGAGGCGACCGGGACGGAGCTGGTGGTGCCGGCGGGCGAGCTGGAGTTCGGCCGGCAGTACGCGTTCTCGGTCGTCGCGGTCAATGACAGGGGTGCGGGTTCGGCGGCCTCGCCGGTGAGTAACACGGTGGTGCCGTACGCGCCGCCGGGGGAGCCGGTGGAGCTACAGGCCACGACGGTGGCGGAGCAGCCGGGGACGGTAGCGGTGCGGTGGGGGCCGGCGGCGGCGAACGGCCGGCCGGTAACGGCGTACCGGGTGGACGTGGGTGGTCAGCAGAGCGAGGTGACCGACACTCGGACGACGGTCGGCGGGCTGGGTGACGGGAAGCAGGTCACGGTCACGGTGCGGGCGGTAAACGAGGCCGGGCCGGGGCCGGAGGCGACGGTCACCGCGCGGACCGTGGCCGCGCCGAAAGTGACGGTGACCGGGTCGTCGGCGACCGCCACCGCGGTGACGGTGAGCTTCACTGTGGATGCGGGCGGCGGTGAGGCGACCTGCACGTTGCGCACCGGTGGCAAGCCGGCGAAGTCCGGCCCGTGTTCCCGGATCACGTTGTCCGGGCTGACTGCCAGCACGGCGTACACGTTCACGGTGACGGCGACGAACGTGGCCGGCCCGGGCAGCGCGACCCGGGGGCAGTCGACGGCGGTGCTGTCCGGGACGGCGACCTGCGAAAACGGCGACTCCGGGGACCAGACGACATACTGCGACGCCGACGTGGACGGCCGCAACGGCAACGAGATCTTCTCGGTGCCGCGCCAGGAGGACCCCCGGCAGGTCGGGTGGGCCAAGCCGGGCACGCGGTTGAAGGCGTACTGCCGGCGGGCGGGCGAGGAGGTGTACGCCTTCGTCTACAACGGGCACAAAGAGAGCACCTGGTGGGTGCAGGTCGACTACCAGGGGCGCAACTACATTCCGTGGGCCTGGCTGAACCTCGACGGTGGTGACGACATCAACGCTCTGCCAACCTGCTGACCGACGCCAGGCAAGGAGCACCAGCGTGAGTTCCCCCGGGTTACTAAATCAGTCGGAGGTGCAGGGCTTCGCCGCCCTCGCCGCCCGGCTGGCCGAGAACATCAACGCGGTTGTCCTGGGCAAACCGGAGGTGGTCCGGTTGGCCCTGACCGCCCTCTTCGCGCAGGGTCATGTGCTGCTGGAGGATGTGCCGGGGGTCGGCAAGACGACGCTGGCCCGGGCGGTCGCCGCCACGGTGCAGGGTAAGTGGCGCCGGATCCAGTTCACCCCGGACCTGCTGCCGTCGGACGTGTCCGGGGTGACGATCTACAACCAGGCCAGTCGGGAGTTCGAGTTTCATCCGGGCCCGGTCTTCGCCAACATCGTCATCGCCGACGAGATCAACCGGGCGTCGCCGAAGACCCAGTCGGCGCTGCTGGAGGTGATGGAGGAGCGCACGGTGACGGTGGACGGGGTGCGCCATCCGGTTCCGCAGCCGTTCCTGGTGGTGGCGACGCAGAACCCGGTGGAGATGGATGGCACGTACCGGCTGCCGGAGGCGCAGTTGGACCGGTTCCTGGTGAAGCTGTCGGTCGGCTATCCGGACGAGGCGGTTGAGGTGGAGGTGCTACGGGGCGCGACGGCGCGTTCTCCCGAGGCGCTGACCCCGGTCACCGACACCGCGACGGTCGAGGGGATGGTGCGGATGGCGCGCCGGGTGCACATCGCCGAGCCGTTGTACACGTACGCGGTGCGGATCGCCGCGGCGACCCGGGACCATCGGCAGGTCCGGGTGGGGGTGAGCCCGCGTGGGGTGATCGCGTTGACCCGGGCGGCCTGCGCGTACGCGCTGATCGACGGCCGGGGGTGGATCATGCCGGAGGATCTGAAGCTGCTCGCTGAGCCGGTGTTCACGCATCGACTGCTCCTCACCCCGGAGGCGCAGGTGCGGGGGGTGACCCCGACGGAGGTGCTGCGTCAGGCCATCGCCTCGGTGCCGGTGCCGTTGCCGTCCGGGCAGGCCGCCACGGTCCGCGGTTGAGCTGTGGGGGTTACTGCCCGGGGGGTCGGGTTGTTTGTCGCTGCCGCTGCCCTGCTGGCGGCGGGCTTCCGATTCGCGTACCCGGAGTTGGCGTTGCTGGGCGCGGCGGGGGCGACCGCGGGCGGCTACGCGTTGGCCGTGGCCGCGTGGCGGCCCCGGTTGGCGGTGGTCCGCCGGGCCGAGCCGGACCGGGTGGGGCGCGGTGAGCCGGCGACGATGACGGTGACCGTCTGCAACAGTGGCCGGCTCCGGTCGGCGAACCTGGTCGCCGAGGACCGCTGTGGTGGGGTGCCGGTGCCGGTGCCGGTGTTGCGGCTGCGACCGGGGCAGGACACCACGGCCCGGTACGACGTGCCGACGACCCGCCGGGGCGTGGTGCCGGTGGGTCCGCTGCGGGTGACCCGGCGGGACCCGCTGGGTCTGGTGTCGTTGTCGCGCCCGTACGGCGAGTCGGTGCCGGTGTGGGTGCACCCGCGGGTCCATCCACTGAACGTGATGCCCACCGGCGCGGGGCGCAGCCTGGACGGCCAGGTGGATTCCGTCCCGCACGGTTCGATCACCTTCGACTCGCTGCGGGAGTACGTGGTCGGGGACGAACTGCGTCGGGTGCACTGGCGGACCAGTGCGCGGGTGGGCGAGCTGATGGTTCGGGAGAACGTGGACACCAGCCTGCCTCGCCTGGTGGTGTTGCTGGACAACCGGGCGGTGGCTCATCCGCGGCGGTCGGCTGGTCTGGCGGAGTCGTTCGAGTCGGCCTGTGAGGCGGCGGCGTCGGTGCTGACCGCCGCGTACCGGGCCGATCTGCCGGTGGTGCTGGTGTTGGTGGCCCCGGCGGAGGAGGTCAGCGCGGCGGGTGCCGGGGGGATCGGCCCGGAGCGGGAGGTCAGCGCGGCGGGCGCGCCGGACGCCGGGGTGGTGGGCCCGCTGGATCGGCTGGCGGCGGCGGGGCTCGGTGCCGACACCTTGGACGCCACCCTGACCCGGCTGCGGGGGGACCGCCTCGGCGACACCCTGATCGCGCTCACCGGCCCGGGTGGGCGGGAGACGCTCGGCCGGTTCGGTGCGCTCCGCGGCGCGTACCCGTCGGTGGTTGTCGGGGTTTTCGGGGCGGCGGAGCCGGCACAGTCGCCGACGACCGGCCTGGTGGTGATCGACGCGGTGGACGGTGCTGCCTTCGCCGCCGAGTGGGATCGGGTGCGACGGTGGTGAGGACGGCCGAGCGCGGTGCCGGTCTCGCCGCGGGGAGGAGTCGCGGGGTTTCACCGGTGTCCGCACCCGGCTCGCTCCTGACCTCGGAGCTGCCGTTGGCGGTGGTGTTGGTCGTGCTGGTGGCGCTGGCCGGGGTTGTCCTCGGGCGGACGTACGCCGGAGGTTTGCTCCCGCTGCTGGTTGCTGGTGCCGCGGCCGGCTCGGTGCTGGTGGGGGTGCTCTGTCGGCGGCTGCCCTCGTGGCTGGTGGCGCCGCTGTCGGTGCTCGGGCTGGCGGCGTGGACACTGTGGTCGTTGCGGCTCACCGCCGATCGCGCCGACCTGCCCGGCCCGCTGGTGCAGATCGCTGGCGAGGCCGCCCGCAACGGCGTTCCCCGACTGTTGACCGCCATGATTCCGGTGGAGCCGACGCCGGACACGGTCCTCGTTCCGGTGATCGCCGCCTGGTTGGCCGGGCTGGCCGCCAGTGAGGTGGCGTTGCGGGCGGGTCGGGTATTGCTCGGGTACCTGCCGCCGGTGCTGCTCTTCGCGGGCGCCGTCTACCTGGTCGGGCCGAACGCGGAGCCGGCGGTCGGGCCGACGCTGGTCTTCGTGGCGGTGGCGGTGCTCGGGCTCGCGTTGCCGGGGCGGGACCGGCCGGCCGCTGCGGACCGGCTGGCGGGGCTGCCGCCGAAGGCCGGCGCGGCGGCGCGGATCCGGCTCGTCGGGGCGTCCGCGGCCGGTACGGCGGTTGTGGTGGCACTGGCGGTCCTGCTCGGTCCCGCGCTCGTCGGCGTGATCGGCGGCCGGCCGGTTGACCCGCGCCGGTATGTGGAGCCGCCCCGCGTGGACTCGCTGGACGAGAATCCGTTGATCCGGATCTCGGGTTGGGCGCTGCAACCGGAGCAGAAGCTGCTGGACGTGACGACCCTCGCCCCCGACGAGGCAGACCCGGACGGTGCCGGGACGCGGATCCGGCTGGCGGTGCTCAGTGACTACGACGGGGTTACTTGGCAGGTCGGCGCGACGTACCGCAACGCCGGCCGGATCCTCCCGGCGACGGATACCGCACCGGGGAGCATCGTCGAGACGGTCCGCCAGGAGCTCACCGTCGCCGAGTTGACCGGACGGTTGTTGCCGGCCGTCGCCACCCCGCGGGAGGTGACCGGGGCGCGGGTGGCGTACGACCGGGCGACCGGGACCCTGATTCACCCGGAAGGGCTGGCCCCCGGGCTGCGGTACACGGTGACGTCCGCCCAGGAGCGGCCGGAGGTCAACCTGCTGGCTACGGCGGAGGTGCCGGCCGGGGCGGAGGTGGCGCGGGTGCTGCGGGTCGCCGACGGGGTGCCGGAGTCGCTGCGCCAGTTGGCGGAGCAGCTCAGCGAGTCGGTCGGCGCCCCGTACCAACGGGCGGCCGCGGTGGAGCAGTTCCTCGCCGAGCACTACCGGCTGGTGCCGGACGCCCCGAGTGGGCACGCGTACCCGAATCTGGAGTTCTTCCTGTTCGGCCCGCGCAACGCGGGCGGGCAGCGGGGAACGTCGGAGCAGTTCGCGGCGGCGTTCGCGGTGCTGGGCCGGCTGGTGGGGTTGCCGACCCGGGTGGTGGTCGGGTTCCGGCCGTCGGGCGACGGGCCGGTGCGGGCCGGGGACGCGTACGCCTGGCCGGAGGTGTTGTTCGACGGGCTGGGCTGGGTACCGTTCGATCCGCTGCCCCAGCCGGACACCGAGCCCCGGCCGGTCGAGGAGGGGTTGCGTCCCCCGCCGGAGGAGCCGCCGTCGCCGACGCCGGAGCCGAGCACGGAGCCGCCGGTCACCCCGCCGGCCTCCGGCGCACCCGCGGCGCCGGCAGACGCCACCGGCGATTCACCGTCGGTGCTGCTGGTCGGCGGTGGTGCGGTCGGGGGTGGGCTGGCCTTGGCGGCACTGGTGCTGCTGACGCTGCTGTGGCTACGCCGGGCGCTGAGCCGGGGCCGGCTGGAGCGCGGCTCCCCCGGCGAGCGGGTGGGTGGTGCCTGGCGGGAGGTGACCGACGCGCTGCGGCTCGCCGGGCAGCCGGCCACCGGTGATCTGGCCGCCACCGAGGTCGCCGTGCTGGCGCGCGACGTGTTGACGCGGGCCCGCGGGGCCGAGGCGGAGCCGGCGCCGGTCGCGGCGGTGGGGATCACCGAGTTGGCGGACCTGCTCAACCGGGTGGCCTTCGCCCCGGGCACGCTCACCGAGCGGCAGGCGGAACGGGCCGCGGCGATCGCCCGGGCATATGTCACGGCGCTGCGGGTGGCCCGTCCCTGGTGGCGCCGTCTGCTGTGGCCGGTCCACCCTGGTCCGCTGCGTCGGGACCGGGCGGATCGGCGCCGGCGGAGCGCCCGGACCTGACTGTCGACCCGGTCAGCCGGCGAACGAGTTTGCGCAGCCCGGCCTGCCAGCCGTCGGGATCCTCCGCCCGGCGGCGGGCGTACTCGGCGACCTCCGGGTGCGGCAGGATCAGGAACCGTTCCTCGGCGAGCCCGGTGATCACCGCGTCGGTCACCTGGTCCGGGGTGAGTACCGTGCCGGAGGCGGCGACGACCCGCGCGGCCAGGTGCCCCGCGGCCAGTCCTTCGGTGAGCATCGGGGTGGCGACGCCCTGCGGGCACAGCGCACTGACCCGGACGCCCTGGTCTCGGTAGGTGATGGCGAGCCACTCGGCGAAGGCGACCGCGGCATGCTTCGTGGCCGCGTAGGGCGCGTCCCCCACCGCGGTCAGCACGCCCGCGGCCGAACAGGTCATGAGCAGGTGCCCACCGCCGCGGGCGAGCATCGCCGGCAGCACCGCCCGGGCGGTGTAGACGTGGGAGAGCACGTTGACCCGCCAGGCTCGATCCCAGTCGGCGTCCGGCGCGGCCACTCCCCCACCGGTAGCCACGCCAGCGTTGGCGCAGAACAGGTCGATCCGCCCGTGGCGTCGCTCGGTCTCGGTGACCAGCGCGTGAACCTGCTCCTCGTCGGTGACGTCCACCTCGACGGGCCGGGCGACGGGCCCGACCGCGGCGGCGACCGCGCGGGCGGCCGCGGGGTCCAGATCCGCTACCACCACGGCCGCCGCTCCCTCCGCCGCGAACCGCCGGGCCAGCGCGGACCCGATCCCCCCGGCCCCGCCGGTGATCACCGCCACCCGGTCGGTGAGGTTCATCGGAGCTCACCCCCGCCCAGCCCGGCGAGCACGTCGAGGAGTGCCGCTGTGTCACCGGCTGCCAGCTCGGGCGTTGGCAGCAGCGCCAGCACGGGGAGGTCCACACCAGCCGCGGCATACCGCTGCACCTGGGCCCGGCACTCCGGCGGGCTGCCGTGCAGGACGAGCGCGTCCACCACCTCGTCCGGCACTGCCGCCCCGGCGCCCCGCCGGTCTCCCGCGGCCCAGGCCGTCCACATCGGGTCGAAGACCTCGGCGCGCCCCAGCCAGCGGTGGAACTCCGCGTACGCCGGGACGGTCAGGTAGCTGGTGATGAGCCGGCGGCCCAGCGCGCGGGCGTACCCGGTGTCCGTGGTGGGGCAGACGAAGATCCGCGCGACGACCTCGAAGCCAGGGCGAGCCCGGCCGAGCGCGCTCAGCACCTGCGGTAGGTCGGTGGCGGCGAGCCAGTTGAGGATCACGCCGTCGGCTTCGGCGGCGGCGAGCCGCAGCATGCCGGGGCGCAGCGCGGCGAGCAGCAGCGACGGTGGTACGGCCGGCGGACGTTCCAGGGTGAAGCGCCGGACGGCGAAGGTGTCGTACGCGCCGTCGACTGTCTTTCCGGCCAGGGCGGTGCGCAGGAAGCGGAGCACATCGCGGGTGCGCCGGTACGGCTCGCTGAACTCGCCGGCGTTCCAGTCCCGGACGATCACCGGCGACGAGGCGCCGATGCCGAGGGCGAACCGATCGGGGGCGGTCTCGGCGAGGGCGGCGGCGCTCATCGCGAGCAGCCCCGGTCCGCGGGTGAAGACCGGTGTCACCGCGGTGCCCAGCCGCAGCCGCGGCGCCCAGGCGGCGGCCAGCGCCAGCGGCGTGAAGGCGTCCGCCCCGGTCACCTCGGCCGACCAGACGTCGGTGAAGCCGACCTGGTCGAGTGCGTGGTAGACCGTGGCGTGCTCGGCCAGCGGGATGCCGCTCAACGGTACCGTCATGCCCCATCGCGTCGTCATCGGTCGATGATGTCCGGCCGGCGGGCGGTGGGCAAGATCTGGTCTGGTCTCCCGGCCGGGTCACCGCGCTACGCTGCGGCTCGTGACTTTCTCCCTCGTCGCCCGCTCCGCCGACGGCCGGCTACACGGGGTGGTCGTGGCCAGCAGGTTCCTCGCCGCCGGGGCGCTGGTGCCGGCCGCGGAGGCCGAGGTGGGCGCGATCGCCACCCAGGCACACGTGAACCTGGCCTACCGCCCGCAGGGCCTGGCGCTGCTGCGGACCGGGGTTGGCGCGGCGGGCGTGGTCGCCGGGCTGGTCGCCGCCGACGACGAGCGCGACCACCGCCAGCTCGGTGTGGTGGGTGCGACCGGCCCGGGTGCCGGTTGGACCGGGCCGGCCTGCCGCCCCTGGGCGGGCGGGCAGTCCGGCGATGGCTGGGCTGCGCAGGGCAACATCCTCGCCGGTCCGCAGGTGATCGACGGGGTCCGCGACAGCTGGCTCGGTGGCGGGGGGCTGCCGTTCCCGCAGCGCCTTCTGGCCGCGTTGCGCGCCGGGGACGAGGCGGGTGGGGACCGGCGCGGACGGCAGAGCGCCGGGCTGCTGGTCGTCGAGCGCGGCGCCGGCTACGCCGGCACCGGCGACGTCCTGATCGATCTGCGGGTTGATGACCACCCGGATCCGGTAACCGAGCTGGCCCGGCTGCTCGCCGCACACACTCGACTGTTCAGCCGTCCGGACCCGGGCACCCTGCTGGATCTCACCGGGCCGCTCGCGGTCGAGGTGGCCGGCCTGCTCACCGCCCTCGGGCACCCCGCCGACCCGGAGGCTCCGCAGCAGGCGCTGGTCGCCTGGGCGGGTCTGGAGAACCTGGAGCGGCGGCTGGTGTCGAACCGGATCGACCCGGTCGTGCTGGAGCAGCTACGTCGGGCCGCCCCGCAGGTTCCCGCGCCCCGCGCTGGCCGCGCCCGACCGGTGTCCTGAGGGAGCTGGCGCCGAGCCCAGCAGCGCGGCGGTCTCGGGGCCGATCCGAGCCCAGCAGCGCGGCGGTCTCGGGGCCGATCCGAACGCAACGCCACCAGCGGAGGCTTCGGGGCCGCACCGGCAGCGCTCAGGGCGCGAAGCTCAGCCAGCGAAAGTCGACGGCGGCAACGGTCGCCTGCTCCGCGGAGGTCAACGGCAACCGGCCGGTCGTCTTGCGGATCAGGGTCAGCCGGTCCCAGCCCAGGGCGGCCGGCACCGGCTGCCCACCGGTGAGCAGGTCAGCCAGCACGGTGGCGGCGGCCGGGGTCAGCCACGGTGGCCGGTCGAGCGCCGCGGCCAGGTCCAGGCCGTGCACCCCCACCTCGACCACCCGGGTACGCAGGAACTCCAGCATTGTCATCGCATCGCCGTGCCGGGTACGGACCAGCCGGCCGGGGGGCTGCACGTCGACCGCGTCGAGGGTGGCCCGCAAGGCCCGGTCCAGGTCGGCGGCGAGCGTCGTGGCGTCCCGGCACCGTGCCGCTCGGTGGCCACCTTCGATGCGGTCGGCGTCCACCGGCGGGGTGAACTTGGACGCGCCGAAGTATCCGGCAGCGTCGACCTTCGCCCGGGGCGGGGCGGGGGCGGCGAGCATCCCGGCGAGCCGGCCGACACCGGTCTGGACGTGGGCGTACAGCTCGCGGACGGTCCACGGCGGGCAGTTGGTGGCCCGGTCCAGGTCGGTCTCGGTCAGGTCCCGCAGTTCGGCAGCGAGGCGGACGCATTCGTCCCGGAACGCCGCCCGCACCGGCGTGAGCTCCGGCGGGTTACCGACGGCCGGTTCCATCATGGCTGGTTTCAGCATGGCTCAGCCCGCGTTTCGGGGGATGAGGCGGTGCGCACTGACCAGGACCAAGGCCATCACGATGGCCATCGTACCGGCGATCCCGGCAGCACCGCCCGCGTAGCCGGCGAGGAGGGGCCGGCGGGCCAACGCGCCCGCGGCGATCCGGGGGCCGTCGGCGAGCCAGGCCAGGGCGAGACCACCGGCGACGACCGCGAGCAGGCCGCCCGCGCCGAGCAGCACGGCGGCGAGCCGGTGCGCGTCGCCGGGGTCGACCTTCGCCCGCTCGCGCTGCATGGTCAACAACGCCAGCCCGCCGAGCGCCGCCCAGACCCCGACCACCAGGTACGCGGCGATGGCGTCGCTGGGTCGGTGCCATCCGGCGGAGAGGGTGGCCACTCCGACGGCGGCGGCGTAACCGGTGCCGAGCAACGCGCCCAGGACTCGGACCGTCGGTGGCAGGACGAGGACCAGCGCCACCGCGAACGAGGCGGCGACGGTGGCGTGGCCGCTCGGCAGGCTGTTGCCGGCGAAGATCCGTTGCGGGTCGATGCCGAAGTCAGGCCGGGCGAGGCCGTACTTGAGCGCCTGGGTGGTGAGGTTGGCGCCGACGACGAGCAGGGTTGCGGTGACCGCGAGCGCGACCCGGCCCCGGATCAGCGCGATGAACCCGATCACGGCGGTGGCGGCCAGCAGCGCCGCCAGCGACATGGCGTTGAGGATGTGGTTGACCGGTCCGTCGATGCGGTCCTGGCCGATCCGGTTACCGGTGAGGGCGACCGTGTCGAGCCACTGGCCGAGCTCGGTGTGCACCGCGGTGCGCCACACCACGATGAGGGCAACGGTCTGTGCCAGCGCCAGCACGGCCAACCAGACCGCCGTCCCACGCCTTGCCGTGTCACGCACCCGCACAACCTAACGGCAGGTGACATCGACTGCCCGCATGACCCACACCGTTCCGACTTTCACCTGTTCAGCGGATAACGGCGGGAAGTCGGAGTGTCAGCAGCCGGCACCCCAGATAGTTGACCCATGTCAGATCCGGCCGTGCGCTCGCGCCCGAGTGAACGGAGGGCACTGCTGTCGGGGCCAGACCCGCTGCTGGTCGCGGGGCCGCACGGCGGGTCGGGCCACCGGTACCAGCAAGCCGAACGTTGACGGGGGCGGCGATGCTCACGCGCCACGTCGGCACCCTGATCGCGGTGGTGGTGACCGTCGGGTGGCTCGTGATCGGCGGTGTGGCCCACTCGTTCCCCGGCCGCCTGGACCAGGTCGAGATCGACAACTTCCAGACGTTTCTTCCCGCTGATGCGGAGTCGCAGCAGGCGCAGCAGGACAGCCGGGACATCACCGGTGCGGATACCACGCCCGCCCTGGTGGTCTACGAGCGTTCGACCGGGATAACCGTTGCCGACCAGGAACGGGCGGACTCCGACCTGACCCGCTTCGGTCAGGTGCGGTGGGTTGTCGGCCCCGTCGCGCCCCCCGTCCAGAGCCAGGACGGGCAGGCCCTGCTGGTGGTCGTCCCGATCGACAACGCCGTGGGGCAGGCGGAGAACGACGTCATCGATCAGCTGCGCGCGATCACCGGCGGCGACCAGGGCGGACTGACCATCGAGGTCACCGGCCCGGCCGCCCTACGGGGCGACCTGATCACGGTGTTGGCCGGGGTGGGCGGCGAGTTGCTGGTCGTCACCCTGGGCGCGGTGCTGGTGGTCCTGCTGATCATCTACCGTAGTCCGATCTTGTGGGCGCTTCCGCTGATCGCCGCCGGGCTCTCGTACGTGTTGGCCACGGTCTTCGTGTACTGGCTGGCCGACGCGGATGTGATCAAGCTGAGTGGGGAGTCGCGGGGGATCCTCACCGTGCTCGTCTTCGGTGCGGGCACCGACTACGCGCTGCTACTGATAGCGCGCTATCGGGAGGAGTTGACCAGGAGGGAACGCCCGGTTGACGCGATGAAGGTGGCGTGGCGCGGCGCCGCTCCGGCGATCATCGCCTCCGGCTCGACGGTCATCCTCGGTCTACTCGCCCTGCTGTTGTCGGTGCTCAGCTCCACCCGTTCCCTCGGGCCGGTCTCCGCCATCGGCATCGCCTGCACGCTGCTGGTGCTGCTCACCTTCCTCCCCGCCCTGCTCGTCCTGGGTGGGCGGCGGGTGTTCTGGCCGCGGACTCCGCGCCCGGACCAGCGGGCCGCAACCACCTCGCACCGCTTCTGGACCCCGGTCGCCCGCCTCGTCGGCCGGCGAGACCGGCTCGTGTGGGTGATCGCCGCCATCTGCCTCGGCGTGGCCGCGATCGGGGTCACCCAGCTCGGAAGTCAGGCAATCAACCAGGATGACCTGCTCTTCTCCGGGAACCGGTCGTCGGTCAGCGGGCAGCGTCTGCTTGACCAGCACTATCCCGGCGGCACCGGCAGCCCGGCCATCATCGTGACCAACGCGGAGACCGTCGACCAGGTAGCCGCCACAGCTCGTCAGGTGTCGGGAATCGCCTCCGTGGCACCGGTCACCGCTGCAGGTGGGGCCTCGACGACGGCTGAGCAACCAGGGGCCGCACCGAAGGTCGTGAACGGACGGGCGCAGCTGAACGCGACCATGAGCGACGCACCGGACGGTGACAGCGCTGAGCAGGCCCTGCGGCGGCTCCGTGCCGCCGTTCACGCGGTGCCCGGCTCCGACTCCGTGGTCGGTGGCTTCACGGCAACAAATGTGGACACGGCCAACGCCGCCGACCGGGATCAGCAGGTCATCTTTCCGGTCGTCCTGGCCGTGATCCTGCTCTGCCTGGCGGTGTTGTTGCGCGCCCTGCTGGCGCCGATACTCCTGGTCCTGACCGTGGTGCTCTCCTTTACCGCCACCGTGGGAATCTGCGTGCTGATCTTCCGGTACCTGCTCAACGTCCCCAAGGTGGACCCGGAGTTTCTCCTGTTCGCGTTCGTCTTTCTGGTCGCCCTGGGGGTGGACTACAACGTCTTTCTGATGAGCCGGGTTCGGCAGGAATCAGAGCGGCTGGGCACCCGACGCGGAGTACTGTCCGCACTCACCGTGACCGGTGGGGTGATCACCTCCGCCGGTGTCGTGCTCGCGGCGACCTTCGCGGCACTGGCCGTGCTCCCGGTTCGTATCCTGGTGGAGCTGGGCATCGCCCTTCCGGTCGGGCTTCTTATCGACACCATCGTCGTGCGTTCCCTGCTGGTGCCGGCCCTCACCCACGACGTTGGTCGCCGAATCTGGTGGCCGAGCCGGCTCGAGCGAAGCGACGGTGGTCCGCCGGGCACCGGTTGACCGCCGGGGCAGCCGGCCCAGCTGTCGCCCGGGTTGCCGGCGGGAAGGGACGGCGCCGACCTTCGGAGCAGCCGGACGACGGAAGCCGCGGACAGATCCACTGGGCAGGGCCGTCACCGCGATCGGGAACGAGTAACCAAGTCAATCAGAACAGCGACAAACGCGATGACGAAGAAACAGATGATGACCGCCAGCGGAATTCGGAAGGCGAGGAGCCAGTCACCGGTTCTGTCCAGGCTGGTGAAGAGGGCGGTGCCGACGACGGCGACCCCGAACCCACCCCCAAGGCGCTGCCCCGTCTGAAGCATCCCACCGGCACTGCCGCCCTGCGCCGGTGGCACGTGCGCCAGAGCCAGGGTCTGGTTCGGAGCAATGACCAGTCCACCACCGACGCCGGCGGTTACCAGTCCACCGCCCAAGCCTGCCAGGAGCAGGGGCAGAGTGGCGGCGTGCGGGGAGCGTGGATCCGGTAGGAACAGGTCTGCGACCAACAGCATGGCGAGCCCGACTGCTCCACACGCCAGCCCCGCGGCGATCAATGGCCGCCCGATCCGGCTGGCCTTGGCGCCGGCGGCCACCGAGCCAAGGGCCGTACCCACAGCCAGCGGCATGAGAGCGATAGCCGCCACCAACTCGTCGTGCCCGAGCCCTTGCTGCAAATACTCCGACACCAGGTAGTAGATGCCCTCGTAGCCGGCGAAGTAGAACGTGGCGATGAATGCGCCCAGGGCGAAGGACCGGATCCGAAACAGGCCCAGGTTGAATATCGGCTCGCCGCGGCGGGCATAGGACCGTTCCCAGTAGAAGAAGGCGACCAGCATCGCCAGGCCGGCCGGTAGGAACAGCCAGCGGAGCAGCCCCGGCCACTGTTCTCCCTGCATCAGCCACAGCAGCCCCAACCCGCCCATCAGCAGGAGGGCACCGATCAGGTCCAGGTCGGGGCGCCGCCCCCGCTCGGCGACGGGGAACAGCCGCCAGCCGAAGCCGGCGACGACGACCCCCAGCGGAACATTGATCAAAAAGATCCACCGCCAGCCCTGCTCGCCGCCGAGGGTAACCAGGGCGCCGCCGAGTATCGGACCGGCCAGTCGGGAGCCACTGACTCCGACCGCCAGCAGCCCGAGCGGGCGTCCACGGGTTCGGGGCGAGAACATCCGCTGGACCGCCCCGAACACCTGGGGTAACGCGATTCCGACGCCAACTCCCTGCACCAACCGAGCGACAATCAGCCATTTTCCGGAGGGGGCGAAACCGGCAACCACGCTCGCCACGACGGACAACATGATGCCGGCCACAAATATGTTGCGCCGGCCGCGCTGGTCGCCGAACCGGCCGGCCGGCACCAGCGTCAGTCCGAGCGTAAGAAAATACCCGGACACCAGCCACTGCTGGCCGCTCGGGCTCAGGTCGAACACACTCCGGATCGTCGGCAAGGCGATCACGACCAGGGAGATGTTCAACCCGCCCAGAAACACCGCCAGCAGCCCGACAGTCGCCGCCGGCCACGGTCGTACCGGCCGCCCCGACCCGGTCCGGGGCGCCTCCCCCGCACCCAGCTCACCCTCGTTCATCAGGCTGTCCGGTACCAGAAAGAACGATCGTGGCCGAACTCTCCGGACGGGCGGTGGAGAGCACGGTCGCTCCGTAGCACCGGCGCTCCCCAACTCGAAGTCGTGACCCGATCCCCACCCTATGGGTGACACCACCCAGGCGACCGGATCATTGGAACCGACTCATCCCAACGTGCCGGGCGAAGGTCCGAGTCTGCGCCCGCTCGGTGCGGGGCCGGCCGCGGCTTCACCCGGGCCTTCCGCCCGAAGACCGGCCTCCCGGGTGCCGTTGCCGGCCGCCCTTCCGGTTAGCCGACAGGTGCAACCGCGGCAACGACCAGCACCTGAGTCCGGTGAACCGAGGACGAAGCCGCGTTCCTCAGCAAGGACCTCGGCTACCACGATCACATACGGGGCGCCGAGCACATTGCCGCGACCAGGGTCCGCAAGGAGGGGTGGGCGCCCGGATACCGTGCGGCGGGAAAGCGGTGGGCTGGTCCGGTCGGACCGCCGGATCGGATCAGACGACGATCGATGTCCGGTTCGTCGTGACGGCCGTATGGTCCAGGAACCCCTTCGACCCCCGCCCGCCGCCTCACCGGTCCCGAGGCCGCCGGAGGATGGGCGTCAGCAGCTGACCACGGCACTACGGACGGCCACGCCCGACACGCTGGCAACGGCGGTGCGAGAAGCTTTTCCCGAGCCACACATTACGGTCGATACGGTTACCCACGCGGGTGTCCCCGTCGCCGCGGTCGGCGTACCCGCCGAACGGGACTGTCTCCTCCTGATCCGCACTCCGAGCGGGGACATCGAGTCGCCCGGATTTACCAAAATCTGGTTGGAGCCCGACGAACCGGGGTGTAAAACCCAGGCTATAGCTGTCACCCCCAGATAGCAGGCATCGATGCACTCATCGGCGGCGACCACGGCTGGTCAATTGGCACTCGCCCATGGACGGACTCCACCCTAGAATCACGATCATGGAAATCCTACGGTTCGCCGCGTTCACCACCGATCCCGCCGGCGGCAACCCGGCTGGGGTGGTGTTGGACGCCACCGGCGCGGACGACACGGAGATGCAGCGAGTCGCGGCCGAGGTCGGGTATTCCGAAACGGCGTTTCTCGTGCCCGGCGACGCGGGGCACTTCACGGTTCGCTACTTCAGTCCGAAGGCGGAGGTCCCGTTCTGTGGCCACGCGACCATCGCGTCGGCCGCGGCGTACGCCGAGCGACACGGCCCTGGGGTGTTGTATCTGAGCACCCCTGCCGGCCCGGTCGAGGTCTCCACCACCGTACGGGCGGATGGCACCATCACCGCGACGCTGGTCAGCGTCGAGCCACGCACCCAGCCGATCGCCGCGGACGACTTCGCGGCCCTACTCGAAGCGTTGCGCTGGAAGCCGGCGGACCTGGCGACGACCCTGCCACCACGGGTCGCCTTCGCCGGGGCATGGCACCCGATCATCGCCGCTGGAAGCCGAGCCCGCCTGGCTGAGCTGGACTACGACATGGCCGCGCTGACCAGCCTGATGGCCGAGCGGGACTGGACCACCATCAACCTGGTGTACCGGGAGTCCGCACAGGTCATTCGTGCACGGAACCCGTTTCCCCCCGGCGGCGTCGTGGAGGACCCCGCCACTGGTGCGGCCGCCGCGGCGCTCGGTGGCTACCTACGTGAGCTCGGCCTGGTCGCGCCCCCCACGACGGTTACCGTGCACCAGGGCCACGAGATGGGCCGCCCGAGCCTGCTCACCATCGACATCCCGGCCCAGCCCGGAACTGGGATCGCGGTGAGCGGCGCCGCGGTTTCCCTCGCCCCACTCGGCGCCACCGTTCGCCTGGGCTCCAACTCGCCGTAGCCTCGGTGCATCGACCGGGCCTACCTCAGCTCAGCTCAGCTCAGCTCAGCTCAGCTCAGCTCAGCTCAGCTCAGCTCAGCTCAGCTCAGCTCAGCTCAGCTCAGCTCAGCTCAGCGAAGAGTGGCACCACGCCGGTCGGGGGTGCTGCTCGGGGACCTCACGCGACGATGGCCTGGGGCCCGGCGACGCGATCATCGCCGCCGGAGCGCTGCTGGCCGTCGTCGGTGGGGCGATAGCCGCGGGACGCATCCCCCCGTTGCGCTCCGAATGGAGCTGATCCATCCCGCTGGCAATCCCGTCCGGGTCAGCGACCCATCGCCTCTGAAACGTGCGTTCGGTGTGCGGCGCTGCCGCTAAACACACGTTTCTCAGCGGAGAGTCGATCTTACGTTCACGTTCGGTACTCCTGTCAACACCTGTGTCGCGGCAACCGGGGCCGCGACACTGTCGTCTATGTCACCATCCGGTCAGGGTTGACAACCCTCCGGCCGCGCCACCAACCTGTTGCCGGAGCCGCTACGGATTCAGGAGCAGCGCTTCGGCGCCGACCGGCCGGAACCCCGCCGCCTGGAATGCCCGCACACTGCGCGCGTTGCCCGCGGCCTGCTGCGCCCAGACCGGCTGCCCGCTCGGCACCAGATGCCGAGCGGCTCTCGCCAACGCCCGCCCGAGGCCCGCCTCGCGCCGCCCCTCGTCAACCTCGATCGCCGCTTCCCACCGGCCGGCCACGCCCCGGCCAAGGATGACCACTCCCCCATCGGCCGCCCAGACCCGGACGTCGTCCCGGCGCTGGCGCGCCCGGGCTTCCCGGGGATGGGCGAAGTCGGTGAGCTCGGTGAGCCGCAACGGGGGCGCACCAGCCAGCGGGCTCGCGACCGTCAGTAGGTCGATCGTGTCCATGGAACGTCCGGTGCGCTCGAGCAACGCACCCAGGAAGCGTGGGTGCATTGTGGCTGCCAGGCCGTCACAATCGAGGGCGGCCAGAATTCCCCGGACCCAACGCGGATCCTCGTCGGTGAAGACCACGGAGTGAGCGGTGAAGGCGATCACCCCGGCGTCGCGGTCGCCGGGCTGCCGCAGCACGGTCGTCCCACCATCCGGCGACGGGAAGCGCCCGGCGGCCACCGCTTCCAGGAGCTCGGCCAATTCACTACCCATGGTCATTTCCTCTATGCGCTAGGGAAGCCCAGGGCTGGTCTCGGACGCACCTCCCCGCACTGACGGCCAGCAGGTCCCAGCCGGAGACGCCAACCGATGACGGAGCCGCTCCTCCGGGTAACCAGCTTCGCATTCCGAGCCAAGGCGGGGCGGGACACAGCGAAGGGCCCGACCCGGGGCCCTTCGCTGTGTCGAGAGTTAGCTCGACCGTGGCCATTGCTGGCTGACCGGCCGCCAGCCATTCACCGCTTGTCGTACGCCTCCATCACACCAACCGGGATGCGTCCGCGGTCCGACACCTGATATCCGTTGGCCCGCGCCCACTCCCGGATCTCCTCGTTGCGGGCACGGGTGGAACGCTGCGCGGTCGCGGCTGCCCCCCGCACCGCCCTCGTGATCCCACCGTGGCCGCTGGCCCTGCCGACACGCTGACCGACGGCGATATAGGGGGCGAGCGCCTGCCGGAGCGTGGATGCGTTCTCGTCCGAGAGTTCGATGGTGTAGGCCCTGCCGTCGAGACCGAACTCAATCGTCTGGTCGGCCTCACCACCGGTTAGGTCATCAATCAGTTGGGTGATTACCTGTCGCGCCATGCTCGGGTTAACTCCATTTCACGAGTGCGAAGAGGAGGACATTAGCATCTGGACAGGGTGGTTGCTAAAGGACCCACAGTCGGGTTTCGCTCCACCACCAAACCTCCCTCATGGGTAGCGGTTACCACACCCGCCGTGGCTGTTCGTCCGCCACGAAATTGCGAGCCATGACCGCTCTTGTCATCGAGGCGGCTGAGCTCGCATTCCCGCCGACCGCGCTGTTGCCGCGGGATCCGCCCGCAGCGGTTCGGCGTCCAGAAACGCCACCCGCGCCGACCACCGGCGCGACCCGCCGTCCCGACCGATCCGGCCGTACGTAGTTTCAGACCACATATCTTGGAAATTTCCTATATTGTCCGGTCATGCACTCCCGGTCCCGCGGGTCGCCTCCGTCCCGACGGGTCGCCCTGATCAGCCTCTGCACCGCCGCCATGCTGGTGTGGCTCGCGTTCTCCAACCTCGGGGTGGCGTTGCCGACCATCGCCACCGAGTTGAATGTCAACCTGACCGATATGCAGTGGGCGAACAACGCCCTGAGCATCGCCTGCGGAACCCTCCTGCTGGCCGGCGGTCGGCTCACCGACCTACACGGCCATCGAAGGATGCTGCTGCTCGGCCTGCTGATCTTCGGTGTCGCCGCCCTGGCGACCGCCTTCACGCCCCACCTCGCCGGCCTCATCGCCGGCCGCGCGTTGATGGGCGCCGGTAGCGCACTCATCCTGCCCGCCACGCTGGCGATGATCCCGGCGCTCTTCAAACGGACCGAGCAGCCCCCGGCCTTCGCTGCCTGGGCGGCGGCGACCTGGGCCGGACAGGCGATCGGGCCAGCCATCGGTGGAACCCTGACCACACTGCTGGGCTGGCGGTCACTGTTCTGGTTGACCGCGCCGGTGGTACTCGTCTTGTACGTCCTGACCACCCGAAACGCACCCGAGGGGCAGAAGGGCCAGGGCAGGGTCGACCTGATCGGTCTGGTCACCGGGGCCGGGGCCGCCCTGTGCCTGCTCTTCGCACTGACCGAGGGGCAACAGGTCGGCTTCAACAATCCGCTGATCATCGCGCTCTTCGGCGCCGCCGCGGTGCTCACCCTGGCGTTCGTGTTCGTCGAGTTGAGGGTCACCGACCCACTGGTGGATCTACGGCTGTTCCGCGCCCGCGGCTTCGACGGCGCTCTTCTCGTCAACCTGACGATGAACATGTCCTTCGCCGGCACCCTCTTCGTGCTCTCCCTCTACCTGCAGGACGCCCGGGGCTACAGCGCGTTCACGGCCGGTCTACTCCTGGTTCCGGCCGCCGGAACGATCCTGATTTTCAACGTCGTCGGCGCACGGATCGTCACCCGACACGACGCCCGCTCCCCCTCGCTCTGGGGCCTTGTCCTGGTCGGCGTCGGCTGCTTTGCCATCAGCGCCCTGCTGCCCTCCCTGTCGGTGCTCGCGGTGATCCTGGGCCTGCTCATCATCGGTGTCGGGCTGGGCGTGCTCTCCGTGCCCGTGGCCGACACCATCGTCGGCGGCCCACCGGTCGCCCTCGCCGGCGCCGCGTCCGGGCTCTACAAGACCAGCAGCATGCTGGGGGGCGCGCTCGGCGTCGTCCTACTGACCGCCGCGACCACCCGCTTCGGTCGGGCCGACGCCGCCCCGGTGAGCACCGCGGCCGGGCTCACCGAAGCCGAGTCCGACCAGGTCGTCAACGCGCTGACCAACTCCCAGACGGCCCTCGCCGTCCTCGACAAGTTGCCAGCGAGCGAGCGGAGCCTCGTGATGGCGGCCTATCATCAGGCATTCTCGGACGGAGTGTCGACCGCCCTCGTGTTCGGTGGGGTGATCGCGGTGGTCGGCGCGGTGCTGGCCGCCTGGATCTGGCCCCGCCAGCGAAAGGGCCGCAGCCCGCAACAGCCCCAACAGCCCCAACAGACCTGACCGCTCAGCCCAGGTTGTGTCGTCGCACGTCAGCCCAGGTCCGGTCGTCGGACGCTGAGCCCTTTGCCCCCGAACTCCGTACAGACGAAAGCGGGCTGGCGGGGCTTGCTGAGAGCCGGCTCATAGCGGTAGCCGATCTCGGCGAAGTCGACGATATCCGCCGGGTCCTCGACCTGGGCGGTCAGTAGCCATCGGGCGAAGGCACCACGGGCGATCTTGGCGTGTACGACAACGAACCGTGGCTCACCCGTCTTCGGGTTGATCGTCAGAAAGCGGGGGCTGACGAACCGGTCACGGGCCAGAAACCGGGTGACGATCCGGTTGTACTCGATGGCGGCCAGATCAATGATGACGCCGGTCGGCGGCAGGCATCGGGCAACGGCATCACCCCAGAACTGGTAGAGGTTGGCATACGGTGGGTCCGGCAGGCGATACCCCAGTTCCAGCCGGTACGGCTGGATGCCATCGTCCGGACGCAGGATGCCGTACAGCCCGGAGAGGATCCGCAACCGACCTTCGGCGTACGTCCGGTCGGCGGGGGTGAGGTCGCCGGCGCGGAGTCCGCTGTAGATGTCACCGGCGAAGCTGTCGATCGCTGGTGACTGCCGCCCCGGATCGGTGCCCCAATCGGCGAAGAGCCCGTGCGTCCGGGCGGCCAGCTCCGGAGAGAGCTTCATGACGGCGGCGAGCTGCTCCACCGAGAGGGTCTTGAGGTATGCCGCCAACTCCTCGGCCCGGTCCCGAAGGACGGGCACGGTGAGGGTCGCGCCACCCTGGGGCGCCGGTCGCATCGCCTTGGAGGTGTGAATCAGAATGATCATTTTCGCCTCGTGCCGAGATCAAGATCTCCTGAGCATAGCGGCCCGACCGGTAGCGACGCGGCGGCGAACCGAGAGTGCCAGGCCGACCAGCGCGCCCCTGCCCGGCCGCCTCGCCCCCACCCACCTCGACGTCAGCCCCGGCACCCGACGACGGAGATTCGCTATCGACAATCCAGGCACTCCGGGGCCCAGCTGCGAGACACTGAAGTAATCTCAGCGACTTGCGGGTAGGTACCTGCACTCGAGGTGGGTCAGGTGAAGTGCGGCGCCATTGTCGCCTTGGCTCTGCGGTGCGCGGCAAGCAGCCGGCCGGGGTACCGCACTAGTTCCCTGGGGACGTCGGCCGTGGCCCGATATGCGATCACGTGGGGTACGCACCGTATGGGTGGTCTTGTGGTGAGAGCTACCCATCAAGGGCCCACGCCCACTTCCATCACCGTCCGATCTCGTCACTTTCGCCCGTGTCGCACTAATCAACACGTTCGCGTCGCCGAGATCAGTTCAGCGCACCAGTACGCACGGGTCACCTCCAGGTGATGTCAAGCCCGCTCGGCGGGATCTTCTTCGCTGCTCGGGTTGTAATGTGGTTTCCACCACCTGCCACATTCGGCAGTAGCCTTCACCTCCTGGAGGAAGCGGTATGCCGGGAACGACCCTTCAGGAGCGTACGACGAGCACCGCCGCGCCGCCGCGGATCGTGCAGGCCGCGAATACCGTGACAGCGGTACGCACGATCGGCGCGGTCGCCGTCGCCATCGGCGCGATCGTCACCCGGGACCCGGTCCTGGCGGTTACCGCCTATCTAATCTATTGGGTCGGCGACATCCTGGATGGTTGGACAGCCCGCCGGTTGAACCAGGAGACCCGCTTCGGTGCGGTCTTCGACATCCTGGCCGACCGACTCTGCTGCATCCTCTGCATCATCCCGCTGCTTCAGGCACGACCACAGATGATGGCTCCTATCGCGGTCTTTCTGCTGCAGTTCGTCGTCGTCGATCTGGTGCTCAGCCTGTCGTTTCTCCGTTTCGGGCTGCTCAGTCCAAACTATTTCTTCCGCGTACACCGTGGTGTCTTCCGGTGGAACTGGTCCCCGCCGGCGAAGGCTGCCAACACCAGCGCGCTGGTGCTGCTCGTGCTCTTCGTGCCGAGCCCTTGGCCGCCGCTCGCGCTGGCCCTGGCGGTGACCGTGATCAAGGTGGTCTCCCTGGTGGTGGTACGGCGACTACCCAGCAGCCGTCCACCGCAGCACGGCCAAGTCGGTGCGGTTGGTGATGCCCTCCAACTCCGCGGCGAACCCGGTGTCCCCGACCGCGGCTGGCCCCCGTCCGCATGAACGGGGCCGCGTCATGATCGAGGCCGGGATCGCGACCTTCCTGATGGCGTTCGCCTCGGCCTTCATCCCGGCGGTGCCGGTGGAGCCGTACCTCATCGGTGCGGCCACCGTAACCGGGCAGGGTGCCCTCCTGCTGGGTGTGACCGCCGGAGCCGGGCAGACCACCGGTAAGGCGCTGATGCTACTGGGCCTACGCGGCACCCTCCGCTCCATGAGGCTGCGCCGCTGGTTAGAGCGGCACACCGTCCGCTTCGCGTCGGAGCCAGAGCCGGCGGTGGCAACAGTGGCGGCAACGCCGAGCGGGGCAGCGCCGAGCGGGGCAGCGCGCGGTCCGGGTCCCGCCGCTGCGGCGCCGGCGGCCGTGCCGCCCCGAGCGACCGTCCGGACGATCCTCCGCCGGTCGATCGCCGCCGTCGTCGCGGTGACCCGCCGCTGGAACAACCGACTCATCACCCTGCTCGACCGGCCTTTCGTGGCGGTACCGGTGGTGTTGCTGAGCGCGGCGGTCGGCCTGCCCCCGCTCCTGCTGGTCGTCTTCTGCATCAGCTCGACCCGGATGTCGGTGGGCATGTTCGCGGTCACGTGTTTCGTCGGCCGCACGATTCGATTCGCCGCGGTCAGCGTGTTGCCGGACCTCGCCCAACTCCTCGGATAGTGCGTGGGGGTATCCGCCGTCCGGCGGATACCCCCACGGCCGCGCTGGTCAGCACCGACGCCACGCCCGAGCCACAGCTGCCCACCCAGCCGTGGCAATGGCGGCAACGCTCAGTCCCGGGACATCATGGCGGCCGCCTCCCGCTCGACGTCGACGTATGCCTCACCGGAGACGTCCGCGATGACCTGCTTGATCGTGGCACCGGTCAGCTTCCAGGGACGAGCGCCGGAGTAGTCATAGGTGACCGGCGCGCCGCGGTCCTGGCCGACGTTGAAGCCTTCCCCGGCGAGCGCGAACTTGCCGAGTTGGGTCTGCATGCCCTTGCACTCACCCACCTTCTTCTTGCCGATGAACAGCGAGGCGTTGCCGATGCAGGCACTTGGCCGGTCGGAGTCGGGTGGAGAAACCAACTTCTCCTTCTCGAACGCGACGCCGAGCACCACTTTTCCCTTCGGCACATCGATGTTCGAGGCGATAACCTGCTCCTTCTCCCCCAGGTAGTTGTAGACGTACTTCAGTTTGCCGTCCTTGAGGTAGAGGGCGTGCCCGCCGAAGTTGGAGCCCTGTGCGAAGAGAACGCCTTCTGCGTCGGGACCATCGATGACAACGTCCGCTGCCAGGATGTAGGACCGCCCCCGGATGTTGACCGCGACCGCCTCGGGGACCTCCAGCGTGTTCGGATAGTAGACGTAGTGGTCTCGCGGCGGTGCCACCTGCGGTCGTGGCGTGCTCAGGAACTCGACGGTGGGTCGGTCCTCCATCGGCAGCCCAAAGAACTTGCCCGCCTGGTGATACCAGAGCGCCACCAACTCCGCGGCCAGTTCGGGGTGCTGGTCGGCCACGTCGTGAATCTCGGCGCGGTCGACATCGGTGTGGTAGAGCGCCCACTTGTCCAGACCGAAGTGGCCCCAGTCCGCCGGTGAACTCGGGTGCAGGGCGTCCACCTTCCAACCGTCCCGCCACAGCGCCCGCGTACCCAACATCTGGTAGAACTGGCTACGCTTTGCGGTCTTGGCCTTGGGCTTTTCGAAGGTGTGTTTGAAGCTGGTGCCCTCCAGCGGCCACTGGGTGAAGCCCTTGACCGACTCCGGCAGCTCGATACCGAGGCAGTCGTACACCGTGGGCACGATGTCGGTCACGTGCGCGTACTGGTTGCGGAGCTCGCCTTTTGCCTTGATCCCGGCCGGCCAGTGCACGATCATCGGGTCGCAGACTCCCCCCTCCCACGCGTCCTGCTTGAACAGCTTGAACGGGGTGTTGAAGGCGAAGGCCCAACCGGTCGAGTAGTGGTTGTACGTGCCGGGCGAACCAAGAATGTCGAGCAGCTTGATGTTCTCATCCACGCTACTCGGGACACTGTTGAAGAACTTGTTCTCATTGACGGCGCCATCCGGCCCACCCTCACCCGACGCACCATTGTCGGAGATCACGAAGATGAGGGTGTTGTCCAGCTCTCCGGTGTCCTCGAGGTAGGAGATCAGCCGGCCGATCTCGTGGTCGGCGTAGCTGGAGAAGCCGGCGAAGACCTCTGCCATCCGGGTCTGCAACTTCTTCTCGTCGGCGCTCAGCGAATCCCACGGCCGCACGTCGCTCATGGCGGGCGAGGGTTTGCCGTCCGCGCTGCGTACGTCGCTGAGCGGGTTGATCGGTGAGAGCTCGGTACCCTTCGGGAGGATCCCCAGCTTGATCTGCTTCGCCAGGATCTTCTCGCGGATCGCCTCGTACCCCATGTCGAACTTGCCCTTGTACTTGTCGGCCCAGGCCTTCGGTACGTGGTGTGGGGCGTGGTTCGCCCCGGGGCAGAAGTACATGAAGAACGGCCGGTCCGGAGCGACCTGCTTGGCATCGCCGATCATGCCGATCGCCCGGTCAACGAGGTCGGCGGTGAGCAGGTATCCGTCTTTGCCCTCCTTCCAGTCGTCCACGCTGACCGGGTCGGCGGGCTGGTCGACGAACTGCTGGTCCTGGACGAGGTTCGGGTAGTACTGGTTGGCCTCTCCGCCGAGGAAGCCGTAGAAGCGTTCGAAGCCCCGGTGGGTGGGCCAGTTCCGCTTGGAGGAGGCCATGTTGGTCTCGTCTTCGGAGACACAGTGCCACTTACCCAGCGCGTAGGTGTTGTAGCCCCGGTCGCTCAGGATCTCTCCGATGAGAGCCGCCTCCCCGGGGATGTGCCCATTCATCCCCGGGAAGCCCTCGGTCGCCTCGGCGACGCAGGACATGCCGACCGTGGTGTGGTTGCGCCCGCTCAACAGCGCGGCCCGGGTGGGCGAACAGAGCGCGGTGGTGTGGAACTGGGTGTACTTCAGTCCGTTGTTGGCGAGCTTGCTCATGTTCGGCATCTCGATGGGCCCACCGAAGAAGTCCCAGGAACCGAAGCCCGTGTCGTCCCAGACCAGGAACAGCACGTTCGGCGCCCCTTTCGGGGCCTGGGGTTGGGCGTAGGGGTCCCAGTCCGGCGTCGAGTCCGTGACGCCCAGGTTGATTACGCCCTTGAATGCTTTACTCATGAACGGCTTCTCCTCCTCCCGCACCAACGGCGGGAAACGCGACCTGCCCGTACTTTCCCGATCAACTCTTCGCGGTGTCGGATGGCGCCACCTGGCCGGTGACCAACATTCGGATGCTCACCAGGAGAACCCAGGCCGGGAAGATGAGCGTGAACCAGAGATTCTGGTTGGTGAAGATCAAGAGCAGCACGGCCAGAATGTAGGTCAGCACCCAGAGCCACTTCGGCATCAGGCGGGTCTTCATCCCCACCGTTCCGAGGGCGAACATGAACACCGCGGCCATACGTACCGCGTAGATCCCACTCGCCTCGAGCATGATCGAGCGGCCGAACCCGACGGTCTCGGTACCCAAGGACTGGGACCCACCTTCGGGAACACCATCCACAATGGCTCCCGCCACCACGACGGCGACGAATATCATGGCCAGGAAGAGAACCCCGCTACCGATGAGAAGGGTGGAGAAGAACCAGTCTCCCAACTTACCCATGTACTCGCGCACCACGCCCATGAACCAGAGGAAGAAGATTCCGGCGAACGGGATGAGGAACAACGCCACCCGCATCCGGCCAGCTTCTTGCCGCACCCACTCCACGTCGGCAAATGGCTCCTTCGGGAGCGCCGAGCGAAGCAGGATGATACTGATGGCGAAGACCACGGCGAAAAGTATGCCCGCGATCGCGACCCCGCGCGGATTTCGGAGCGCCCGAAACGTTTCTTGATCAGCATCCTTGCCCATCGGCAACACCCTTCACCAGCCGTTTCAACGGTCCCATGGAATGCACACCCTCCTTTTCTCGTTCTAGCAGAGAACGGGGCGCCCAGTGGCCGGAACGCGTCCGGCCACGCGCTGGACTCGGAGCCGCAGCCTCAGCCCCGGCCCGGACCACCGATTCCCTGCCGGTCCGGCACCACGGCCCGATCGTGGTCGACCTTGCCCCCGAAGCTCGCGGCCAGGGACTGGTCCAGCCGGTCAAGCTCGGCGTCCACCGCTGGTCGCCGATCGGCCGGAAGCACCTCGCGAAGGTCTTCGAGCATGGCGCGGAGCCGCCGCATCACCTGCACGGAGCTAGCCCCGTACTCACGGATCTCGGTGACCGCCAGAGTGAGGTAGTCCTCCCACGTCCGCCCCGGCACAACCAGCCGTGGCTGGCCGGATTCGTCGCAGTACCGCATCGTGCCGAGGGGCTGCGCCCCGATCATCCGCAGCAGCTCCTCCAGATAATCCAGCATCTGCACCGCTGTGGTCGGATCATTGATCGCCGGGGAGAGCGCCCGGGCCGCGCTGTCCACCAGAATCCGTACCGGAAAGGCCGGATCACGCTCGATGGTCCGCTCGATCCCCAGGGCCACCATGGCGTGGATCTGCTTGGTGGAGTCACCTGACGGCCTCGTTCCGAATACCTCCATCACCGGTTGCCCGGAGATGATGTAGTCGCCGGCCGCCACCTTTGACCGGAGCTGACAGCCATGCTGGCTGGCCCAACGGACCAGAGCTGCCTCATTCAACGCCTGCACCGACCCGGATCGTTGGGCCTGAATCACCAGAGTCGGCTCCCCGGCCGGCTCCTCCTGGGTCACCACCGATCCGCCCGACTGATCCCGCGCTGCCATCAGCTTCCGGGCGGTTTTGGTCACGTCGGCCGCGACCGCCACCGGTCGTAGTTGATGCACCAGATGGTTGAGGAAGACCACGAAGAGCACGAAACTTACGATGAGGAAAATCCCCGAGACACCAACACCGAGCGGCGGGATCTCCGCCGACCCACCAAGAGCCAGGAGCGTGAAGGCGAAGGAGACCGTCCCGAGGATAAACGTCACGACGGCCAGGTGGAATCGGTCCCGGTACAACAGCCGCAGGTAGCGCGGAAAACTGTCGGCATGGAGTTCGAGTACGACCACGCTCACGGCCACCACAAATCCGGCCAGCACCCCGGCGACCTCGACCACGATCGTGAGGAGTTCCTGCGCCGCGGACGCCTCGAACTCCCACGCCGACGGCAGGGTGATGACGGCGTCAACCTCGCGGACCACGAGGGCGAGCAGCCCTCCCACCACCAGCCCCAGCAGCGGGAAGAACCAGAGGCTCCCCACCAGATTCTGGCGGATTCGGAAGAACTTTGCCCACAGCATCATCGAACTCCTCGCCGCTTCGGGTAGAGACCCGACCGGAGCGTGCTGACGACCCGCCGCCGGATTGCCTCCCGGACAACCGATGTCTGCGGCTGTCCGCTGAGGGCCGAACCACCCTTGGACCAGGCGACTGTCTGTGAGCCTTCCACACGTTTCGGCTGAGCTTGGAGGGAAACGTGAATCCGGCTGCTGCGGGCCAGTCGTCCCGCTACCGCACGCAGGCGTAGCGGACGGTCGTCAGCCGGTGGCCGCTGATCTCGTAGCTGCCGGTCGCCCCGTCCAGGACGAATCCCCGGCGCTCGTAGAACCTTCGGGAGCTGTGGTTCGCCGCGGCGCACCAGAGTCGGACTGCCGCTGCGTCGAGTTGGGCGATGGCGGCGTCCAGCAGGGCCGCGCCGACCCCCTGCCCCTGAAGCCCCGGCAGCACGTAGATCGCGTAGATCTCGACGAATTGCGAATCCTGCCGGTCTGGCCCGGCCATTACCACCCCGACGACCCGGCCCGGGGTGAATGCCAGCAGCGTGCGCCGGGCCGGGTCCCGCCGGCTGCGGAAGCGCCGAGCCCAGTCCGCCTCGTCCAGGGACGCCAGCACCTCCGTGGACAGGAGTTGCGCGTAGGCGGCACGCCAGCTCCGCACGTAGACCGCCGCGACCGCCGCCGCGTCGTCGGGGGTGGCCGGCCGGATGGCAACACCGCAGGGCAGTTCTGAGCCATTCATGATCACGATAATGCCTGATCGGAAGTCACACCCGGGGCGGGCCCACACCACCGGTGTCGTCGCGTTGGACGATTTCCGCGGGGAGGTATCGCATCGGTGCCAAACTGGGACTGGACGGTACGGTTCCGCGCAGAGCCTCCCCAACCGGAAGGACGGTCGACCGTGGATGCCTGGGAGACGCCGGCGGGAAGAAGCGTGCAGTGGAAGGGGGTCCACCACTCCACGCACGGCGACTTCACCGACATCTCCACGCACACGGTCAGCTACGAGTCCCGGGACCGGTGCTACGTGACGACGGACGGGCGGCTCGTGGCCGATGGCGTCAGCTACACGTATCAGAAGCTGGACCATCGAATGGCGATACTGATCTACTGCCCCGAGGTTTACCAGGGGAGATCCGGTGTCGTCCTCTACTCGATGCTTGACTTTGCGAACACGACGGATCGCGCCGTGATCCTCGCCGACGGCGAGCCGTTCGCCATCGCGGATGGGACGATTCGCGAGGTGCCGACTCCCGCCCGGCCCGGACCGCACTGAGGCGGAGGCAGGGTGGCGGAGGAGTCGGAGACTCGCTGGCGGCGCCGGTACACCGAGCTGTTGCAGGAGCTGCGGATCGCGCAGACGGGGGTGCAAATCCTCTTCGCCTTCCTGCTCGCCCTCCCGTTCAGCTCCGCTTTCGGCGAGACCAACACCTTCCAGCGGACGCTCTACATCATCTCGTTCCTCGCCACCGCCGCCGCGGCGGTGGCGACCATCGCCCCGGTGGCGTTCCACCGGGCGCTGTTCCGGCAGGGGCGTGATCCGGAACTGGCGCGCTTCACCCACTGGATGACCACCACCGGCCTGTTGCTGATGGTCCTAGCCGTGATCGTCGCGGTGCTCCTGGTCACGGACTTCGTCCTCGAGCTGCCGATCGCGCTCGCGCTGACCGGCCTGACCTTGCTCTGGCTGCTGCTGCTCTGGGTGCTCGTGCCAATCGGGCGCAGCCGGACCGGCAGCGACTCCGGTACTACCGGATGACGCACCGGAAGCCGAGGTGGCAGGTGGAGGTGTCGATCGCTTCGCCCTGCCGGGCCCCCGGCCGGTACCGCATGCAGTAGTTGGGGGCGCACAGGTGGGATCCGCCCTTGATGACGTGGCGGGGAATTCCCGCCCCCGGTCCGTCGGCGGTGGCCGGCATCGTACAGCAGGCCTTCGCCGACGGGTCAGCGGGGTACGTGAAGACGTCCCGGGTCCACTCCCAGACGTTGCCGGCCATGTCGTAAAGCTGGTGACCGTTGGGCGGGAAGGCTCCCACCGGGGAGGTTCCCGCGTACCCGTCGAGGAGGAGGTTCTGCCAGGGAAATGCCCCCTGCCAGGTGTTGGCCATCATCTGGTCCGCGGGGGCGAACTCGTTGCCCCAGGTGAAGGCGGCGCCGTCGAGTCCGCCCCGGGCGGCGAACTCCCACTCGGACTCGGTGGGGAGTTCCTTGCCGGCCCAGGTCGCGAAGGCCACCGCGTCGGCGTACGCGACGTGGGTGACCGGGTGCAGGTCTCTGCCGTCGATGGTGCTGCCCGGTCCCTCGGGGTGCCGCCAGGTCGCGCCGGGGGTCCACGACCACCAGTTGCGGTAGTCGGCGAGGCTGACCGGCCCGGATGCCTGGCGAAACACGAGGGATCCGGGGACGAGTAGCGCCGGGTCGGCGTCGGGGTAGTCCGCCGCCGTCGGTGCCACCTCGGCCATCGTCACGTGGCCGGTCTCCCGGACGAATCGCTCGAAATCCCGGACGGTCACCAGGTACTGATCGATCCAGAACCCGTCGACCTCGACCCATCGCACGGGCCCTTCTTCGGGATAGAAATCAGTTGATCCCATCCGAAACCGACCGCCTGGGATCCAGACCATCTCCGGCCCCGGACGGGTCGTCGCCGGGGAGCTCAGCGCCTCGTGCACCACACCCCGCACCCTAAACCAACCAAAGCGCGATAAGTCGGCGATTATCCGATCAGCTGGCGAAGCACGGTGCCCCCCACCGGACGGGGAATCCACCAATGCCACCGAGATAGGCGATCGCGCCGATTTAAGCCTGCTTTGTCCGGCTATCTGCGCCAAGCTGGGGGACGAGTCATCCCATCGGGTGTTCTCGCGGTCACCGGTGAGGAATGAGGCGTATGACGGGCACGACGGAGCACGCGAGCCGGGCGTTGCTGGCCGTGGGCGGCCTGGTACGCCGAGCCGAGGTCGCCCCCGACGGCCGGGCGCTCTACCAGGTCGGCGGGCGGGAGGCGGATGCCTTCTATCGGGACCGTTGGTCGTACGACAAGGTGGTGCGCTCCACCCACGGGGTGAACTGCACCGGATCCTGTTCCTGGAAGGTGTACGTCCGCGACGGCATCATCACCTGGGAACAGCAGCAGACCGACTACCCGAGTGTCGGCCCGGATCGGCCGGAGTACGAGCCGCGGGGCTGCCCACGGGGGGCGGCGTTCTCCTGGTACACCTACTCGCCGACGCGGGTGCGCTACCCGTACGCCCGGGGTGTGCTGATGGAGATGTACCGCGAGGCCCGGCAGCGGCTGGGTGACCCGCTGGCGGCGTGGGCCGAGATTCAGGCCGATCCGCAGCGGCGCCGCCGGTACCAGCAGGCGCGGGGCAAGGGCGGCCTGGTCCGGGTCTCCTGGGACGAGGCGCTGGAGCTGGTCGCCGCGGCGCATGTACACACCATCGCCGAGTACGGACCGGACCGGATCGCCGGCTTCTCCCCCATCCCGGCGATGTCGATGGTGTCGCACGCGGTGGGGGCGCGGTTCCTGTCGCTGATCGGCGGATCGATGCTGTCGTTCTACGACTGGTACGCGGACCTGCCGGTGGCGTCCCCGCAGATGTTCGGCGACCAGACCGACGTGCCGGAGTCCGGGGACTGGTGGGACGCCTCCTACTTCATCATGTGGGGCTCCAACGTGCCGGTGACCCGCACGCCGGACGCGCACTGGATGGCCGAGGCTCGGTACCGGGGTCAGAAGGTCGTGGTGGTCAGCCCGGACTTCGCCGACAACGTCAAGTTCGCCGACGAGTGGATGCCCGCCCAGCCTGGCACCGACGGGGCGCTGGCGATGGCGATGGGGCACGTCATCCTCAAGGAGTTCTTCGTCGACTGGAACACGCCCCGGTTCTTCGACTACGTGCGCCGCTTCACGGACCTGCCCTACCTGGTCAGCCTGGAGCCGTCAGCCGACGGCGGCTACCGACCCGGGAAGTTCGTCACCGCCGCCGACCTGGGGAAAGACGACAAGGAGGCGGCCTTCCGGCCGGTGCTGTGGGACTCCGTCGCGGACGGGCCGGCGGTGCCGAACGGGTCGCTCGGGGACCGCTACAGCGAGACCGGCGTCGGCCGGTGGAACCTGGAGCTGGGCGAGATCGTGCCCCGGCTGAGCTGTGCCGGCGGCGAGGCGGTGGAGGTGCTGCTGCCCCGGTTCGACACCGACCAGCCGGAGGTCCTGCGCCGCGGCGTGCCCACCAGCCGGGTCGGCGGACGGCTGGTCACCACCGTGTTCGACCTGATGCTGGCCCAGTACGGCGTCGCCCGTCCCGACCTGCCCGGTAGCTGGCCGACCGGCTACGACGATGCGGCCGAGCCGTACACGCCGGCGTGGCAGGAGCCGCTCACGGGCGTACCGGCGGCGCAGGTGGCCCGGGTGGCCCGGGAGTTCGCGGACAACGCCGAGCGTTCCGGTGGCCGATCGATGATCGTGATGGGGGCCGGTACGAACCACTGGTTCCACTCCGACACCACCTACCGGGCGATGCTGGCGCTGACCACGCTGACCGGCTGCCAGGGGGTCAACGGCGGCGGGTGGGCGCACTACGTGGGGCAGGAGAAGTGCCGGCCGGTGACCGGCTGGCAGCAGCTCGCGTTCGCGCTGGACTGGGTCCGCCCGCCCCGGCAGATGATCGGCACCGCCTTCTGGTACGTCCACACCGACCAGTGGCGCTACGACACGTACTCGGCCGACGCCCTCGCCGCTCCCACCGGCACCGGCGCCTTCGCCGGCAAGCACACCGTCGACCTGTTGGCTCAGTCGACCCGGCTGGGCTGGATGCCGTCGATGCCCACCTTCGACCGTAACCCGCTTGATCTCGCCGACGAGGCGCTGGCCGCGAACCCGGACGACCCGGCGCGCTACGTCGCCGACGCGCTGGTCGACGGTCGGCTTGGCTTCGCCGGCACCGACCCGGACGCCCCAGCGAACTGGCCCCGGGTGTTGACGGTGTGGCGGGCGAACCTGCTCGGCTCCTCCGGCAAGGGCAACGAGTACTTCCTGCGTCACCTGCTCGGCACCGAGTCGAACCTGCGGGCGGAGCAGGCTCCGGCCGACAACCGGCCGGTCGATGTCGTGTGGCGCGACGAGGCTCCGGAGGGCAAGCTCGACCTGCTGCTGAGCCTCGACTTCCGGATGACCTCGACCACGCTCTTCTCCGACGTGGTGCTGCCGGCGGCCACCTGGTACGAGAAGCATGATCTGAGCACCACCGACATGCACCCGTTCGTGAACGCCTTCACCCCGGCGATCAACCCACCGTGGCAGACCCGCACCGACTTCACCGCCTTCCACGGGATCGCCAAGGCCTTCTCCGCCCTGGCCCGCCGCCACCTCGGTGTGCGCAGGGACCTGGTGGCGACGTCACTGCTGCACGACACCCCGGATGCGATGGCTACCCCGGGCGGGGTCGTACGCGACTGGCGCACCGGCGACGCGCCCGCGGTGCCGGGCCGGACGATGCCGAAGTTCGTGGTCGTGGAGCGGGACTACGGCGCGGTCGCCGACCAGATGGCCGCTCTCGGCCCGCTACTGGACCGGCTGGGTACCACGAACAAGGCGGTCACCGTCGATGTCAACCGGGAGATCGACTACCTGCGGCGGGTCAACGGCGTGGTGCGGGGTGGCGCAGCAGACGGCCGGCCCCGGCTGGACACCGACATCCGGGCGTGTGAGGCCATCCTGGCGCTGTCGGGCACCACGAACGGCCGGATCGCCACCGAGGGCTTCCGGTTCCTGGAGCGGCGGACCGGTCAACGCCTGGCGGACCTCGCCGCCGAGGCCGAGGGGAAGCAGATCACCTTCGCGGACACCCAGTCCCGCCCGGTTCCGGTGATCACGAGTCCGGAGTGGTCGGGCAGTGAACACGGTGGTCGCCGGTACTCGGCGTTCACGATCAACACGGAGCGGCTGAAGCCGTGGCACACGTTGACCGGGCGGCAGCACTTCTTCCTGGACCACGACTGGATCCACGAGACGGGCGAGGCGCTGCCGATCTTCCGGCCACCGTTGGACCTCCACCGGCTCTTCGGCGAGCCGCGGCTCGGCGCCAACGGGGAGTTAGAGATCACCGTACGGTATCTGACCCCGCACTCGAAGTGGGCTATCCACTCGGAGTATCAGGACAACCTGCTCATGCTGACGCTGTCCCGCGGTGGGCCGACGATGTGGATGAGTGAGGCGGACGCGGCGAAGATCGGGGTACGGGACAACGAGTGGATCGAGGCGGTCAACCGCAACGGTGTGCTGGTCTGCCGGGCGGTGGTCAGCTACAAGATGCCCGAGGGCACCGTCTACGTCTACCACGCGCAGGAACGGGTGATAGACGTGCCGAAGGCGCAGGTCAATGGCCGCCGCGGCGGGATACACAACTCGCTGACCCGGCTGTTGGTCAAACCCACCCACCTGATCGGCGGATACGCGCAGCTCGCCTTCGCGTTCAACTATCTCGGGCCGACCGGCAACCAGCGCGACGAGGTGACGGTGGTCCGCCGCCGTTCGCAGGAGGTGCGGTACTGATGCGGGTGATGGCACAGATGGCGATGGTGATGAACCTGGACAAGTGCATCGGGTGTCACACCTGCTCGGTGACCTGCAAGCAGGCGTGGACCAACCGCTCCGGGGTGGAGTACGTCTGGTTCAACAACGTGGAAACCCGCCCCGGCCAGGGCTACCCACGCACCTACGAGAACCAGCAGCGCTGGCAGGGCGGCTGGGTGCGTACCCGCTCCGGGCGGCTCAAGCCGCGCTCGGGCGGGCGCCTGAAGCGGATGTTCACCATCTTCGCCAACCCGAAGCTGCCCTCCATGCAGGACTACTACGAGCCCTGGACCTACGACTACGAGCACCTGATCACCGCGCCGTCCAGCGACGACATCCCGGTCGCCCGGCCGAAGTCCCTGCTCACCGGCGAGGACATGAAGATCACCTGGAGTGCGAACTGGGACGACTCCCTGGCCGGCGGGAACGAGATCACGGCGGGTGACCCGGTGTTGGCGAAGGTATCCGAGCAGGTACGACAGGAGTACGAGAAGACGTTCATGTTCTTCCTGCCCCGGATCTGCGAGCACTGCCTCAACCCGTCCTGCGCCGCGTCCTGCCCCTCCGGGGCGATCTACAAGCGCAGCGAGGACGGCATCGTGCTGGTCGACCAGGACCGCTGCCGCGGCTGGCGGATGTGCATCACCGGCTGCCCGTACAAGAAGGTGTACTTCAACCACCGCACCGGCAAGGCGGAGAAGTGCACATTCTGTTTTCCCCGCATCGAGATCGGCCAGCCGACCATCTGCTCCGAGACCTGCGTCGGCCGGCTGCGCTACCTCGGACTCCTGTTCTATGACAGCGACCGGGTGGCCGAGGCCGCCGCCACCGAAGCCGAACAGGACCTCTACGCGGCGCAACGCTCGGTCTTCCTCGACCCCCACGACCCCGCCGTCGTGGCCGCCGCGCGGGCGGGTGGGATCCCCGACGACTGGATCGAGGCCGCCCAGCGGTCCCCGATCTGGGACCTGATCATGAAGTATGAGGTGGCGCTGCCGCTGCACCCGGAGTATCGAACCATGCCGATGGTCTGGTACATCCCGCCCCTGTCCCCCGTGGTGGACGTGCTGCGCGACACCGGCCACGACGGTGAGGAGGCCGGCAACCTCTTCGGCGCGATCGACGCCCTCCGGATCCCCGTCGACTACCTCGCGGAGCTCTTCACCGCCGGCGATCCGGCACCCGTACGCGCGGCGCTCGACCGGCTCGCCGCCATGCGCGCCTACCAACGCCGCAGCAACCTCGGCGAGACACCGGACGAGGCCATCCCCGCCAGCGTCGGCATGACCACCGACGAGATGGACGACATGTACCGCCTCCTGGCTATCGCCAAGTACGAACAGCGCTATGTCATCCCCGCCGCCCACGCCGAGGACGCCCATCGCCTGGAAAAGATCGCCACCGAGTGCGCCCTGGACTACGAGGGTGGCCCCGGGATGGGCGGCGGCGGACCCTACGGACAGGGCCCCTTCGGCGAGTCCTCCGGCACGCCGGTACCGATCCAGGTGGAGACCTTCGACGCACAACGCAGCCGCCAGCGGGCCGACTCCCTGACCGAGCCCGGCGACCCGGCCCAGCAGACCAACCTGATCAACGCCGGCGGTACGGGCGACCGGACCGGCGCCCGGCCACCGAAGGACCCGGCCGGCGAGGGCGGCGACGTGACCAGCCCCGGCGTCCTCGACATCAACCGGGACCAGCCATGAACACCGCACCCACCACCTGGCGACCCGTCGCCGCCCGCGCCGCCTCGCTGCTACTGCGCTACCCCGACGAGGAGGTGCTCGCCGCGCTGCCGATCATCCGGGCCGCTCTCGACGCACTCCCCGATGTCGTGGCGAAGCCGCTCCGGCAGGTGCTGACCCACCGGGAAGCAACCGCCGCCGGCGACCTGCGCGCCGCGTACGTGCAGTTGTTCGACTTCCGCCGCCGGTGCTGCCTGCACCTGAGCTACTACACCTGCGGCGACACCCGCCGCCGCGGCGAGGCGCTCGTCGGCTTCGCCGCCGGGTACAAGGCCGCCGGCCTGGCGGTGGTTGACGGCGAGTTGCCCGACTACCTGCCGGCGCTGCTCGACCTGGCCGCCGAAGACGACACCGGATGGCGGCTGCTGCACGACAACCGGGTCGGCCTCGACCTGCTCGCCGAGTCGCTGGGCAAGGAGAAGTCCGCGTACCGGCACGCGGTCGAGGCGATCCGCGCCATGCTGCCCGCCCCGCGCCCCGCCGACCTCGCCGCCGCGCACCGGCTGGCCCGCACCGGTCCGCCGGTCGAGGAGGTCGGTCTCGAGCCGTACGGACTCGTGGACACCACCGGGGGGCGCAGATGAACACGGTGCACGTGCTGCTCTGGGTGGTCTACCCGTACCTGGCCATCACGATCCTGATCGGCGGGCTCATCTGGCGCTACCGCTACGACAAGTTCGGCTGGACCACCCGCTCCACCCAGCTGTACGAGACCACCCTGTTGCGCTGGGGCAGCCCGCTGTTCCACTTCGGCGTCCTCATGGTGTTGATCGGACATGTGGTCGGCCTGCTCATCCCCAAGTCCTGGACCGAGGCCGTCGGCATCACCGAGCACAACTACCACTTCATGGCCGTCTTCATCGGCACCGTCGCCGGCTTCTGCACCCTCGCCGGAATGGTCATCCTGATCGCCCGCCGCCGCTTCACCGGCCCCGTCTTCGCCGCCACCACCCGCAACGACAAGGCGATGTACGTGTTTCTCGCGGCCGTCATCGTGCTGGGACTCTGGAACACGGTGCGGGGCAACATCGCCGAAGGGGGCTACGACTACCGCGCGGACCTCTCACCCTGGTTTCGGTCGCTGTTCTATTTCCGCCCCGATCCCGAACTCATGACCAGCGTGCCGATCGGTTTCCAACTCCACGTCGTGGCCGCGTTCGCCCTCTTCGCGTTCTGGCCGTTCACCCGGTTGGTGCACGCCTTCAGCGCGCCGATCGGCTACGTCACCCGGCCGTACGTCGTCTACCGCAGCTACGGGACCCGACCGCGCCCGTCTCGACCGGGCTGGGAAGGACCACCAACGCTGCCAACCCGCTCCTCGTCCCGAGGTAGGAAGTGACGGGCCCGCATGCGGGCCCGTCGGCTGCCGGCGCGACGCGCAACCTGGTGCTGGCAACGGTCGGGTTCGCGCTGAACTTCTGGGCCTGGGCGCTGCTGGGCCCGCTCGCTCCGGGCATCAAGGAACGCCTCGGGTTGAGCTTCACCGCCCAGTCACTGCTGGTGGCGGTGCCCGTCGTGGTCGGCTCGATCGGCCGGATCCCGGTCGGCGCGTTCACCGACCGGTTCGGCGCACGGACCATGTTCCCGCTGGTCTCGCTGGCCACCGTGGTGCCCGTGCTGGCCTTGTCGGTGGTGTCGTCCTACCCCGCCCTGATCATCACCGGCTTCTTCCTCGGCATCGGCGGTACCGCCTTCGCCGTCGGCGTGCCGCTCGTCTCGGCCTGGTACCCGCCCGCCCGCCGGGGCTTCGCCATCGGCGTGTTCGGCGTCGGTATGGGCGGCACCGCGATCGCCAACTTCACCACCATCCGCCTGGGCGACGCCTACGGCGAGGCCACCCCGTTCCTGCTCGTCGCCGCCGTCCTCGTCGGCTATGCGGTAGTGGCGTTCCTGTTTCTCCGCGACGAGCCACATCGAACGCGGGTAACCGTCTCCGCGTGGACGCGTACCGCCGAGGTCAGCCGGCTCGCCGTGACCTGGCAACTGTGTTTCCTCTACGCGGTCAGCTTCGGCGGCTTCGTGGCGTTCAGCGTCTACCTGCCGGCCTATCTGCGCATCGCCTACGAACTACCCGAGCAGGACGCCGCGTTACGCACCGCCGGCTTCGTCGTACTCGCCGTCATCGCCCGCCCGGTCGGAGGCTGGTTGTCCGACCGCCTCCAGCCGGTGTCCGTGCTGGTCTGGTGTTTTTCCGGCACCGCCGGATTCGCTCTCGTGCAGGCGTTCCAGCCGCCGCTGATGCCGGTCGCCACCATCACCTTCCTCGGCATGGCGGCTCTGCTCGGCGCCGCCAGTGGTGGCGTCTTCGCCCTGGTGGGCAAGGTGGCACCGGCGGACAAGGTCGGTACCGTCACCGGCGTCGTCGGCGCCGCCGGTGGACTTGGCGGCTTCGTCCCCCCACTGATCATGGGGTGGGTTTTCGACCTTGAGGGCTCCTACGCCATCGGCCTGATGCTGCTGTCCAACGTCGCCCTTGCCGCCGCCGTCTACACCGCGGTGCGGATGGGTGGACAGACCCGACAGGACGTGTCCACACCTCGGTAGGGCAGCACGGATATCGGGCCCGGCCCGGCCCGAGCCACCCCGGGTGTCCAAGCCGGGCCGCCGTTCCGCCAGCGCCGAGCGTTGCAGGACCTTCGGCCCTGATCTGGGCTGTTGTCTGCCTGTTCGATGAAATCAGGTCACGTTTCCACAGACTCACTCGGGGGCGAGCCGAAGAAATCGCGGCCTGGACGCCGATCGATGCCAAAGGAGTGGTCTTGCTCTCGCAATCCTCAGCAGCAGTGGTAACGGCGACCCTGCCCGCTGTGCAGGCGCACGGCGAAGCGATCACCAGCCGGTTCTACCAACGAATGTTCCAGGCCCACCCGGAGCTACTGAACATCTTCAACAAGGGCCATCAGGCCACCGGGGCGCAGCCGGCCGCGCTCGCCGCCTCCGTGGTCGCCTACGCCGAGCACCTCGTCAACGGCGGCGACGAGAAATCGTGGGAGCTGATCCTGAGCCGGATCGCCCACAAACACGCCTCGCTCGGCATCACCGCCACCCAGTACACGATCGTCGGGCGCCACCTGCTCGCCGCGGTCGGCGAGGTGCTCGGTGCGGCCGTGACCGCCGAGGTCGCGACGGCCTGGGACGAGGTGTACTGGCTGCTTGCCTGCGAGCTGATCGCCCGGGAGGCGCGGCTCTACACCCAGGCCGGGGTGGGCGAGGACGGGTCGGTGTGGCGGCACTGGCAGGTCGTGGAGTGCATCCAGGAAACAGCGGATGTCGTCTCCTTCCGCCTGGTTCCAGCCGACGGTGGCCCGCCACCCACCTTCACGCCCGGGCAGTACGTCTCCGTCGCGGTCGACCTGGACGGAGGGGGGCAGCAGATCCGGCAATACAGCCTCTCCGGCCAGCCCGGCGCAACCTACTGGCAGCTCACCGTCAAGCGGGTACGCGCCACCGGCGACGCCCCCGAAGGCGTGGTCTCGACCCTCCTGCACGAGCGGGTGGCCGCCGGTGACACGCTCCGCCTCAGCCCCCCGTTCGGCGAGGTCAGCGCGGTCGGGGATGCGGGTCCGCTGCTGCTGGTCAGCGCCGGTATCGGCCTCACCCCGGCGATGTCGGCCCTGCACCACCTGGCCGCGACCGAGACCGAGCGGGAGGTGGTGCTGGTGCACGCCGACCGCGACGCCGCCGCGCACGCCCGCCGCCACGAGCTCCCGGATCTGGCGGAGCAGTTGCCGAACCTGTCGGTGCAGCTGTGGTACGAGGACGCCGCCGAGGGTGAGTTGGATCGGCTGAAGGCGGAGGTCAACATCGGCCGGGTGGATCCGAGCCGGATCCCGCTACCGGCCGGAGCCGACATTCACCTCTGCGGTCCGGTGCCGTTCATGTACCAGGTCCGCGCCGAGCTCCTCCGCCGAGGCGTGCCGAAGGACCGGATCGGCTACGACGTGTTCGGCCCGGGAATGCTGCGCGACTGAATCCATCGGGCTGATCCCATGGTTGGATCCTTCGGGCTGACCCCACGGCCGCGTGGCCGTGGGGTCAGCCCGTCAGGAGACCAACACCAACGTGCCGAGCACCAGAACCGAACAGGCGACCTCGATCATGCCGACCGGGGCGGGACGCAGCGCCCGACCGGGCAGCAGCCACGCCCGGATCAACAACACCAGGAAGATCGGGGCGAGCCCCACGTCGAGCAGGGTCGCCACGACCAGCGCCGCCAGGTGGAAGCCGATGGACAGGCGCCGGTAGGAAGTACTGCCGCGCTCCCGGATCATGGTCTTGACATAGCAGACGGTGCCGGTCAGGTAGAGCAGCAGCACCACGAAGGCCGGGACAACCCGCTCCGGTGACGCCCCCGCGACCGTGGCCACGACAAAGATCAGCAGGCAGCTCTGCAGCACCGAGGCGAGGTCGTTGAGCAGGGCCCGCTCGCGCCGGCGCCACGCGTACCCGGCGTTGACCGCCAGCAGCGCCGCAAAGGCCGGGGCGTACCAGAGCACAGCCGGCCGAACGACCACCACCGTCAGCGCCAACGGCGCCGCCACCAGGGCGTAGAGCCGGAGCTGGGCAAGATAGCGACGCGGTCGACGACTCTTGATGGCCTGGAAGGCGTAGTAGGACAGCAGGTAGCCGGCCAACCCGGCGCCGAGCAGCGGCAGCTGCGGCCATCCCGGTCCGACCACGACGACCCCGACCAGGTACGGCAGGAGCAGCATCGCCCAGGCACCGTGCTGCGGCGGCAGATAGCGGCGGAGCACGCGCTGGCGCCTGGCTGGCCGGCGGGCAGTGGTGGGGCCGGCGGTCTCGGGTGCCGCCGGCGACTGGGTGCTCATACCGGTCGGGTGGCATCGAACGGGAGAGAGAGCCGCACCACACAGGCGGTGGGCGCACCGAACGGCTCCAGCACGGCGTCGCTCGCGGGGGCGCCCGCCTGCTCCAGCGCGCCCCGGACGACGCCGACGTGTAGCCCGCAGATGGCGTCCGGATTCTGACTCACCAGTTCGAGGAAGGGGCAGGTGTGGAGGTGGATCTCGGTGTGCCCGTCCGCTGTCTGCTTCAGGTCCGGGTCGAAGCCCAGGCCGCGCAGGACCGCTATCGCGGTGTCGACCGGCTTCTCCCCTCGAGGTGTCGCCGCCGCGAGATGCCGCCCCCAGTGGTGGCCGGCGCGGGCGGCCTCGGCCCGGGCGTCGCCCCGGCTCTGCCGGGCCAGGTGATCGAGCAGAGCTGCGGTGAGGGCGCGGTACGGCGCCGGGGCGGGGGCCTCCTCGGGCACCGTCCGGTAGCGCCAGGCCGGCCGACCCGGCTGGCCTCCGCTGGCGCGGGCCTTGACCAGCAGCCCGGCGTTGACGAGCCGGTCGAGGTGGCTGCGGGCGGTGGAGGGGTGCAGGCCGGTCCGCGCACTGATCTCGGCGATGGTGCGGCCACCCTCCGCGGTGCGGATCAGTTCCAGGATTGACGCCCGGCTGACGGTGCCGAGTGCCCGATGCCGGGTGGTGTCGATGGCCTGCCCGGTCGGCCCGATGTTCACGGTTGTCACGCTTGGCAATGTTACAACGTCAAACATCATCAAAACCCGGCGGCGAATCCGCCTCGGGCACCGCCGCACCCCCGCTCCGCTGTACCGACCTGGCCGAGGGCGGCCGGACCGGGAACAGTCCGGCCGGGGTGGGGTTGGGCCGGGGGCGGATCCGGGTGGGGCCGGGGGCGGATCCGGGTGGGGCCGGGGGCGGATCCGGGTGGGGCCGGGGGCGGATCCGGGTGGGGCCAGGGGCGGATCCGGGTGGGGCCAGGGGCGGATCCGGGTGGGCCGGAGCGGCGGGGCGCGGCTACGGTCGGAGGATCCGACGCGCGGAGAGGTGGGCCGGTGCGGCTACTCAGCTGGTTGTCCGAGTCCGTTGACGAGCGGCCGAACGCGGTCCAGATCAACGACCGAGGCGTGTCCTGGGGAGAGCTACGGCGGCTCGCCGCGGCCGTCGCCGACGACCTGCACGGCCTGGACCGGGTGGCTGTCGAGGCCAGCACGGATCTGGCGACGGTGGTCGGTGTCGCCGGGGCGCTGCTGGCCGGCACGGCGGTCGTGCCGGTGCCGCCGGACGCCGGGCCGCGGGAGCGGGACCACATCCTGCGCGACTCGGGCGCCGAGGCGGTACTCGTACCGGCGCACGGCAAACATCGGGGCGACCACCCTGGCCGGCCCCTCATCCCGGTCGACCTCACCCGCCGGGCGGACAGCATCCGCCCGGAGCCCGACCCCGCCGACCCGGCGCTGATCCTCTACACCAGCGGCACCACGGGGGCACCGAAGGGGGTGGTGCTCTCCCGCCGGGCCGTCGCCGCCTGCCTGGACGGGCTCGCCGACGCCTGGGGCTGGACCCCGGACGATCTGCTGGTGCACGGGCTGCCCCTGTTCCACGTGCACGGCCTGGTCCTCGGTGTGCTCGGCCCACTGCGGCTGGGTAGCCGACTGCACCACGTGGGCCGGCCCACCCCGGAGCGGTACGCGGGCGCGGCCGGCTCGCTCTACTTCGGGGTGCCGACCATCTGGTCCCGGATCGCCGCCGCCCCGGGGGCCGCCCGGGCTCTGCGCTCGGCCCGGCTGCTGGTTTCGGGCAGCGCCGCCCTGCCCACGGCCGTCGGCACCGGTCTCGCCGCGCTGACCGGCCGCCGGGTCGTGCAGCGGTACGGCATGACCGAAACGTTGATCACGGTCAGCGCCCGCGCCGACGGTCCACACCGGCCGGACGCGGTGGGGCTGCCGCTACCGGGGGTGCGTACCCGCCTGGTTGACGACGGCGATGCTCCATTGCCCGCCGATGGGGAGACCATGGGTGAGTTGCAGGTGCGCGGCCCCACCCTCTTCGACGGGTACCTGCGCCGGCCGGAGGCCGATGCGGCCAGCCGCACGTCCGACGGGTGGTTCCGCACCGGCGACGTGGCCACGATCGGTCCGGACGGCTGGCATCGGATCGTCGGTCGGGCCGCCACCGATCTGATCAAGAGTGGCGGCTATCGGATCGGCGCCGGTGAGGTGGAGGACGCGCTGCTGGCCCATCCGGCGGTCCGGGAGGCTGCTGTGGTCGGCATCCCCGACTCCGACCTCGGTCAGCAGGTGACGGCGTACGTGGTGAGCGACGGCGTAGCGGAGTCGGAGTTGATCGACTTTGTGGCCCGGCAGTTGTCGGTACACAAGCGCCCGCGGCAGGTACGGCGGGTCGACGCCCTACCCCGCAACGCCCTGGGCAAAGTGCAGAAGTCTCGCCTGACTACGGATTGACCGGCCGCGCCCGGCGGGCCGCAGAATTGGATCTGACCGGGAGTGTGGAAACGCCCTCGACGCGCCCGGGCCCGGAACGCGACAATTAAGATCCCTAACCCAAGGGAGATAAATAAAATTGACATACATCTTAACAATAAGTTAACTTAACTGTGAGAGCGCTCTCGTGATCCCACCGCCACCCACCCTGGAGGTCACGCGAATGAGCCGCAAGCTGAGCGCACTGATGGGGCTCGCCCTCGGCACCTGTCTCGTGGTCACGGCCACCCCCGCCGCCGCCGCCCCCGCCGCCGTCAGCCCCGCCGCCGTCAGCCCGACAGCCGTCCCACCTGCGGTCGCGTCCGCCACCGCAACGACACCCGCCACCACACCCGCCACCGCCGCATCGGCGATGGTCCCGGCCAGCCAACTCGACGCACTGCGCCGGGACCTCGGCCTGACCGCCGAGGAATTGGCCACGCGACTCACCGTTGACGCCACCGCGTCTTCGATCGAGCCGCGAATGCGGGCCGAGCTGGCCGAGGCGTACGCCGGAACCTGGGTCGCCCCCGATGGACGCACCACGGTGGTCGGGTTGACCGACCCCACGCTCGCCGCCAAGGTACGCGCGGCCGGGGCGAAACCCCGGATCGTCACCCGCAGCCTCGCCGAACTGCGCCAGCTCACCACCAAGCTAGACCGGCGGGCGGCGGTCGCCGGCGCCGCGGTACATGCCTGGCATGTCACTCTGCCCAGCAACACGGTGTCGATCGAGGCCAACAACCCCGCGGCGGCCACCACGTTCGCCCGTGCGGCAGGACTGCCCGACGACGCGCTGTCGGTGGTGGCCAGCACCGAGGCATACCGCCCGCTCTACGACATCCGCGGCGGCGACCAGTACGTCATCAACAGCCGCCTCATCTGCTCGATCGGCTTCGCGGTCGCTGGCGGGTTCGTCACCGCCGGACACTGCGGCAACGTCGGCGAGCCCACCACCGGCTCCGGGGCCGCCCAGGGGGTCATCCGGGGTTCCTCGTTCCCCGGCGACGACCTCGGCTGGGTCGAGACCAACGCCAACTGGATCTCCCGGCCGTGGGTTTCCACCTACGACGGCAGTGTGGTCACGGTGACCGGCTCGCAGGAAGCCGCGGTCGGCGCCGCGGTCTGTCGGTCCGGCCGGACCACCGGTTGGAAGTGCGGCACCATCACCGCCAAGAACGTCACCGTCAACTACTCCGCCGGACCCGTCTACGGGATGGTCCGCAGCAACGCCTGCGCCCAACCCGGCGACTCCGGCGGATCCTTCGTCGCCGGCACCCAGGCACAGGGCGTCACCTCGGGGGGCTCGGGCAACTGCACCACCGGCGGCATCACCGTCTACCAGCCGGTCAACGAGATCCTGTCCCGCTACGGACTGTCGCTGACCACCTCTGGTGGCGGATCAACCCACCGAATCATCGGGCTCGCCGACAAGTGCGTCGACGTGCCGGGCGCCAACGGGGCCGACGGCCAGTACCTGAACCTGTGGCACTGCAACGGCACCAACGCCCAGGACTGGACGTTCCCGGGCGACGGAACGATCCGGGCGTTCGGCCTCTGCATGGACGTGGCCTGGGGGTCGGTCGAGAACGGCGCAGTGGTGCAACTCGCCTACTGCAGCGGCAACCCGGCCCAGCAGTGGGTGCTCACCAACGCGGGAGAACTCGTCAACCCCCAGGCGAACAAGTGCCTTGATGTCAAGAATGGAAACAGCGCCGACGGCGCGCGGCTGCAAACCTACCAGTGCCATGGTGGCGCCAATCAGAAGTGGCGTCTTGGGTGAGAAGATCCGCACTCCCGTTCGCTGAAATTGCGACCGGTGGTCGATAGGCGCGGACCGCGGTGAACGTGCCCGCGTTCACCGCGGTTCCGCATGGGTCAGCACCGCGGTGACAACCCGGTCACTTGACCGAGATCTGTCCCAGCCGGTCGATGTCCTCGCGCAGTGCCGCCCGTACCGTCGCCCACGCGTCGTCGCCGGGATAGAGCGCGCTGCGCAGGTACGCCGCGGTGAGCTGCTGGACGAGGGCGACTCGCTCGGGACTTTCGTCGGTCGTTTCCGTGACGGTGTAGCCGGCGATTCCGCCCAGGGAGTGCTCCGCCCCGTACAGGGCGAGCAGGCTCTTGGGGCCGGGGCTCAGGTGGTACGGATCGGTGAACCAGTCCGGCCCGCGTACGGAGAGCGGCGACTGGTCCTTGTCCCCCGCGACCACGAGCGCCGGCGTTGTCATCTCCGCGAAGCTCGGGCTCATGAACGGGAAGTGCGCAACCGCGAACGGACTCAGGTCGGCCCCGCCGGTGCCGGTCGTGGAGAGCAGCACACCGGCGGTGACCCGTGAGTCGGACATGTTCTCGCCGGGAAGGCCATCAGCTCCGAGGACCCGCGCGCCTAGCAGCATGCTGACCGTCTGGCCACCCCAGGAGTGTCCAACCGCGGCGATCCGGCCACGGTCGAGTCGCCCGGCGAGACCGGGAACGGCGGCCTCGATGAGGTCGAGGTGGTCGATCGTGCGCTTCAGGTCGGCGACGCGGAAGCGCCAGATCTCCGGGTGCCGGGGATCGTCGGGCGCGAGGTTCAGCGTGCGGGAGTCAAGGTGGGTGGGCTGGGCCACCACAAAGCCGTGGGCTGCCCAGTAGTCGACCAGCGGGGCGTATGCCCGCATCGACTTGCCGAAGCCGTGCGAGAAGATGATGATTGGTAGTTCGCGTCCAGCCACGGGGGCCGAGATCCGGATCTGCAGGTCCTCGCCGCGGTCCGCGGCCGGCAGGGTCACCGGGCTGACCGAGACGATCGGGGTGGGCGCTCCTACCGCTACGTCGCTGTTGAACATGGATGAAGCTCCTTGAAAGTGCTGGGTGAGGTGCATACGTGGACCTGAACGGTCGGTCCGACGCACCGTCAAACGGAACGCCATTCCGCTTGATTCCCCAACAATACGGAACCTGGCTCCGCATACCATTGATTGTGATGGAGGTAACAGCGTCGTGAGCGCATCCGACCACGGGCCGCAGACGTCCGCGCGGAAGCGGGCCGATGCCCGACGCAACGAGCAGAGCCTGCTCGACGCGGCCGCCGCCGCCTTCCTCGCCGCCGGCGTGGACGCGCCGGTACGCGAGATCGCCGCCCGGGCCGGGGTGGGTGTCGGCACGATCTACCGCCACTTCCCGACGCGCGCCGACCTCGTCATCGCCGTCTACCGACACCAGGTCGAAGCCGCCGCCGAGGCCGGCCCGACGCTGCTGGCGACGAGCGACACCCCATTCGCCGCCCTCGCGCAGTGGATCGACCTCTTTGTCGACTTCCTGGTCACCAAGCACGGCCTCGCCGAAGCGCTCCAGTCCGACGACACCACCTTCGAGGCGCTGCACGCCTACTTCCTCGACCGCCTCGTCCCCGTGTGCACCCGACTACTCGACGCCGCAGCCACCACAGGTGAGGTCCGCCCCGACGTGGCGGCCTACGAACTCATGCGCGGCGTGGGCAACCTGTGCATCGGCGCCGGTCGCGACCCCCGCTACGACGCACGCCGTCTGGTTGGACTCCTCATCGCCGGGCTGCGCCCCTGACCTGGTCACTCCCGCCCACAACCGCACCCAGGAGCGCTGCCCCGCCAACCGGTGTCAGTCGCCATCGGGGACGGCGAACTCCCGCAGCTGCCCGTCGTCGATCCGCAACCACCGCCGTACCCCGATCTCGGTGAGGAACCGTTCGTCGTGGCTGACCACGACGAACGCCCCCCGGTACGCCTGTAGCGCGGTCTCCAGCTGTCGAATACTGACCAAGTCAAGGTTGTTGGTCGGCTCGTCGAGCAACAACAGGTGCGGCGCCGGCTCGGCGTACAGGACGCAGGCGAGCGTGGCGCGTAGCCGTTCCCCGCCGGAGAGCACCCCGACCGACAGGTGCGCCCCGGTTCCCCGGAACAGGAACCTTGCCAGCAGGTTCATCCGTTCCGACTGCGGCCGGTCCGGCGCGTACCGACCGAAGTTCTCCGCCACCGTCTGTTCGGGTCGAGTAGGTCGAGGCGCTGCGACAGGTATGCCAGCCGACCGTCTGCCCGCCGCAGAGTTCCCGCGTCCGGGGGCAGGGAGCCGTCCAGCAGGCGCAGCAGGGTCGACTTGCCGACGCCGTTCGGGCCGGTGAGCCCGATCCGCTCCGGGCCCCGGACGGTCAGGTCGACGCCCTCGCCGGCGAAGAGGCCGCGGACCCGCAGCCCCTTCGCGGCGACGAGGGTACGCCCGGCGGGCACCGCCGTGTCCGGTAGCTCGACGGTGATGGTCGCGTCGTCGCGCAGCGCGCGACTGGCCTCGTCGAGGCGGGCGCGCGCGTCGGCGACCCGAGCGGCGTGCGTCTCGTCGGCTTTGCCGGCCGACTCCTGGGCACGCCGTTTGAGGCCACCGGCGATGACTTTAGGTAGTCCGGCGTTCTTGACGTTGCGCGCGGCGTTGTGGGAGCGGCGCTCGGCCCGCTCGCGGGCCTGCTGCATCTCCCGCTTCTCCCGCCTAACCTCAAGTTCGGCGGAGCGGACGTGCCGTTGGGCGGCCTCTTGGGCGGCCCGCGTCGCCTCCTGATAGGCGGTGAAGTTCCCACCGAAGAACCGGACCTCATCCGGGTTCAACTCGGCAATCCGCTCCATCTGGTCCAGCAGTGCCCGGTCGTGGCTGACCACCAGCAAGGACCCGGACCAGTCCCGCAGGACGCCGTACAGGCGGTGCCGGGCGTCGACGTCGAGGTTGTTGCTGGGCTCGTCGAGCAGCAGGACGTCGGGACGACGCAGCAGCTGGGCGGCCAGCCCGAGGGCGACGATCTGGCCGCCGCTGAGCGTGCCCAGCCGGCGGTCGAGGGCGAGCTCACCGAGCCCGACCCGGTCCAGTTCGGCGCGGCTGCGCTCCTCGACATCCCAGTCGTCACCGACCGCGGCGAAGTGTTCCTCGCGAGCGTCGCCGGCTTCGATGGCGTGCAGGGCGGCGACGGTCGTGGCGACGCCCAGCACCTCCGCGACGGTCACGTCACCGGCCAGCGGCAGGTCCTGCGCCAGATAGCCGAGGGTGCCGTTCACCGTGACGTGACCCGCGGTGGGCGCGAGCTCGCCGGCGATCAGCCGGAGCAGGGTGGTCTTGCCGGCCCCGTTGGGCGCGACCAGGCCGGTACGCCCGGCCCCGACAGAGAAGGACAGGTCCTGGAAGACGGTGGTGCCGTCGGGCCAGGCAAAGGAGAGACGGGTGCAAACGACGGAAGCGTCGAACATCGAAGAGACCTCATGGGTGGGATGGGCGCGCCGGGCCGCCCAGCGGAAGGGTCAGCAGAAGACGACAAACTCAGCCAGGTGGCGGCGCTGTTGACGCGCGCCGGCTCGCTGGCCGGACACTCCGGGCTCACCCGGAGATGTCGTCGTCACCCACCACGTCTGCTCTCCCTGGCCGGGGCCGACGACTACCGCGTTGACCCGATCCGACGTCTCACTCCCACCGGGACGGGGCCGAGCGCGTGGATGCCGGCTGACCGCTAACCGTCGGTAGGACTCTCTCTCGCCGCCGGAATGTCGTCAACCGATATTCCACGGAACGCTCTGTTCCCTACCGACTCCGCAGAGCTGTGGTCACGATGCTGCATTCGTGTCTTGGGGTGCCTATATTGGCGGGCAACACACCGGACAAGGACGGGATAGTGATCATGGTGCAGGCGGCCCAGCCCAGGACGGCGGACGGGGCGAAGGGGTGGACCTTCCTGACCAATCACGCGCATGTGTTGCTGGCCATCGCCCGCGAACCGACAACGCGACTGCGCGACGTCGCCACCGCGGTCGGCATCACCGAACGTGCCGCACAGGCCATCGTCGCCGACCTGGAAGCCGCCGGCTACCTGCACCGAGAGCGGGTTGGCCGGCGCAATGCGTACACCGTCAACCCAGCCGGTCGCTTCCGGCACCCGGCCGAGGCCGACCACCGCATCGGCGAACTGCTCGACCTGTTCACCGACGCACCGAGCCCCTGACCCGCCCCTCCCCAGACACCCCGCTCCGGTCCACCCCTCCCCACCGCCCGACCAGCACGCAAGGAGCGCGTACGAATGAGAATCGGGGTCTCCGGGACGCACGGAACCGGAAAGACGACACTCGTCGAGGCGCTACGCGCCCGGCTGCCCGGCCACGTGGCGGTGGACGAGCCGTACCACCTGCTCGAAGAGGAGGGGTACGAGTTCCAGTACCCACCATCCTCAGCGGACTACCGGGCGCTGCTGGCGCGCTCGGCCCGAGCTCTCTGCTCGCCCCCGTCACCGTCCGCCACGGTCTTCGACCGCACCCCGTTGGACTACCTGGCGTACCTGATGGCGACCGGTGCGGACCCGTCGGAGGAGGCCAACCACATGCCCCTCCGGACCGCCTTCACCCACCTCGACCTGTTGGTCATCACGGTGATCACACCCGATACGGAGCGACTGCTCCCCGGAACGGAGTGGCCCGGCCTCCGGGCACGCATGAATGACGCACTGCTGGAACTCGTCTATGCCGACCCGCTGGACGCCTGGCCGGACACGCCGGTGCTGGAGCTCAACGGGCCGCTAGATGGCAGAGCCGACCTGGTCCTCGGCGCCGTCGCGCAACTCGGCTAGTCAGAAGCAGCGCCGACCGGGCCGGCGAGGGAGACCAGCTTCCGCACCGTGTTCCAGCTGCGCAGGGTCATGTTCGCGCCGAGTTTGTGGGCGCGGATCGCCTTGCCGAGGGGGGAGTTCTGGGGCCCCTCGGCAAACCAGAGGTAGCAGGTACCGTCGCGGACCATGATCCGATCCGCGCCGAGCTTGTTGGGATCGATCGAGTCCAGGCGTTCCTGGCGCGGCGCGGGGTCGCCGAATCCCACGTGGAAATAGCTCGGCGCGCGCTCCGCTTCCTCGGGCATGGGATTGCGCTCGATGACCGCCTCGACCAGGGCGCGACTGCGCACCATGACGGCGATCGACAGACCGAACGATTCGCTGATCCCCTTCTGGATCTTGCGCGCCACCGCGGCCGAGTCCACGTCCGGCGTCGTGACCACGGCGTTCCCGCTGTTGAGCAACGTCCGCACGTCCGTGTAGCCGAGGTCGGTGAGCAGCGCGGTGAACTCGGCCATCGCGATCCGGTTGTGCCTACCGACATTGATGCCCCGCAACAGGACGATGTGCCTGGCCATAGCCCTCCTCGACTCGTCAGATGATAACCGGGCTGCGGCGCTCCAGCAGCACCACGTCGCGCCACCGGCCGTGCTGACGAGCGACCCGCTCGCGGGCGGCGATCAGCGCGGTGAGCAGCGCGGTGAGCAGCGCGGTGAGCAGCGCGGTGAGCAGCGCGGTGAGCAGCAGCCGGGCGATACCGCGCCGCTGCTGCGTCGGGTCGACGTAGACGGAGTGCTCCACCACTCCGGCAGACACACGGCGGGTGGAGACCGACGATACGGCGATCCAGCCAAGAACCGTGCCGCTGGTGTCAACGGCGACGTAGCGGTGCTCCGGTAGCCGGCCGGCATCAAATTCCGTCTGCAGGCTGATTCGCTTGCACGCTGATTTGAGAAGTGTCAACCTAGACGAATGCCGAAGCAAGCGACACCGCTCCCCCACACCGTCCTCGGCGACGACGCGCCCTGCTGCCCACCCCTGGCGCAGCAGCGCGTTCCGGCGGAAGTCGCCACCGCACTCGCTCCGGCGTTCAAGGCGCTCGGCGATCCGGTGCGGCTCCAGCTGATGTCGATGATCGCTTCCGCCGAGAACGGCGAGGCGTGCGTGTGCGACCTGACCCCCGCCTTCGACCTGAGCGGGCCGACGATCTCGCACCACCTCCGGACGCTTCGCGAAGCGGGGCTCGTGGACGCCGAGCGTCGGGGCACCTGGGTGTACTACCGAGCCCGGAAGGCCGTCCTGAGCCAGTTGGCGGCGCTACTCGCCAACGGGGGCGAGACAACAGCCCCGTAGGGTCGAAGCACCCCCTTCGCGCCGACCGGCTCCACCGCCCCCTCCACCAACACCGCCCGTCACCCGGTCGCGAAACCCCCGCTGCCTGGACCGCAGAACTTGCCATACTCCTCTCATCTGGGCATGAAACACCTTCCGGACGAGGGGCGGGTCACCGTGCGCGACTGGAGCCATCTGGTACCGGGCTGGGCACTGTTCCTCGTCTTCCTGACGTTCTTCGTCGGAATAGCCGCGTTGGGCGCACTCCTGCTACACGGGCGGGCCAGACGGACGTTCAGCGCCGAGCCGAAGTGGCTGAACTTCATCACGCACACCATCATGATCACCGGTACCTTCTATGCGCTTCTGCTCGCCCTGACCGCCTTCTCCGCGTACGGGACCTACACCCAGGCGAGCTTGTCGGTCGCCACCGAGGCAGCGGATCTGAGCGCGCTCTATCGCACAGTGTCCGAGCATCCCGAGCCCGCCCGAAGTCAGCTGCGGGGTCTGCTGCGCGAACATGTCGACTTCATGATCGAAGAAGCCTGGCCCGCCTACCAGCAGGGAAGCAGTGCGGACGGGGAACTTGAGGCAGAGAACAACGTTCACCACGTGTTGCTGAGGTTCACACCAAAGTCGGAGAAGGACGGGCAGCTCAACGGTCTCGCCCTGTCCGAGCTCGAGAAGTGGAGCGAGGCGCGCCAGCTCCGTTACACCTACACCACCACCGCACTTCCGACAACGCTGTGGTTCGCGCTCCTGTTCGGCGCCCTGATTGTCATTCTTCTGTCCTGCCTGATCCCGACCCGGACCCGACGCGCCCTCATGATCCTCGTGTGCACCGTCGCCACCATGATCAGTCTCCTGCTCTTCGTGGTCGAGGGCATCGACGAGCCGTTCCGAGGATCGATGATCGTATCCGTCGATCCCTACATCAAAGCCGGACAAACATTCAACTGACCACCGGCAGATGCCCCGCACGTCTGCGTTGGCCCGGCTCACGGTGGAGCCGGGCCCCGTCGCCTATCCCGCCTGTCGCGCCCGCGCGACGACATCGCGGTAGAAGAGGGCCGAGCGCTTGGGCACCCGCCGTTGGGTCTCGTAGTCCACCCGGACCAGGCCGAACCGCTTCGCGTACCCCTCGGCCCACTCGAAGTTGTCCAGCAGGGACCAGGCCAGGTAGCCGCGAACGTCGGCGCCGCGTTGGCGGGCCCGGGCTACCGCCCGCAGGTGCTCGGCGACGAAGGCCACCCGGTCGTCGTCGGCGACGAAACCGTCGGCGTCCGGCTCGTCGTCGAAGGCGGCACCGTTCTCGGTGATGACCATGGGGATGCCGGGGTAGTCGTGGCCGAGGCGGACCAACAGGTCCGTCAGGCCCTCGGGCTGGATCTCCCACCCCATCGCGGTCACCGGCCGACCGGTGGGCAGGGAGCGTCGAACGGGTAGGCCGTCGGCGTCCTCGGTGCGGCCCTGTTCGTCGGTCCCGCTGATCCGGTGCGCGAAGTAGTAGTTGACGCCGAGTACGTCGATCGGCGTGGAAATGGTCTCCAGATCATCCGGCCGCACCGGGATCTGGACGCCGACCCGAGCAAGGTCGGCGACCACGTCGTCGGGGTAGCTGCCACGCAGCACGGGGTCGAGGTAGAGGCGGTTGCCGAGGCCGTCCGCGAGCCGGGCCGCGTTGCGGTCCAGCGCGCTGTCGGTGGCCGGCTCTCCCGGCCCCAGGTTCAGGGTGATGCCGAGCTTGGTGCCGGGGGCGGAGGCCGCCCGCAGCCGCTCCGTGGCGAGGCCGTGACCGAGCAGCAGGTGGTGGACGGCGGCGACAGCGGCACCCAGGTCGCGCCGGCCCGGGGCGTGCACCCCGATGTGGTAGCCGAGCATCGCCGAACAGAGCGGCTCGTTGAGCGTCGTCCAGGTGGGTACCCGGTCACCGAGCGCGTCGTGGACAAGCATCGCGTAGTCGGCGAACCGGTACGCGGTGTCCCGAGCCGGCCAGCCGCCCGCGTCCTCCAACTCCTGCGGCAGGTCCCAGTGGTAGAGCGTGATCCACGGTTCGACACCGCGACTGAGCAGTTCGTCCACGAGCCGGTCGTAGAAGGCCAGGCCGGCGTGATTGACCGGGCCTCGCCCGCCGGGTTGCACCCGCGGCCAGGCCACCGAGAAGCGGTAGGTGTCCAGACCGAGGTCCGCGATCAGGGCGACATCCTCCGGCATCCGGTGGTAGTGGTCGCAGGCGACATCTCCGCGGTCGGCGTCGTGCACCGCACCCGGGACGCGACAGAAGGTGTCCCAGATGGAGGGGGTGCGGCCGTCCTCGCTCACCGCGCCCTCGATCTGGTAGGCCGACGTCGCCACACCCCACCGGAACGTGGCCGGCAGCGACCAGATCGGGTCGTCCTGGCCCATGGCGAACGAGGCACGGTGCGCGGTGGGGATAGGAGGTGGTGCGGTGTCCATGCTGCTCCTGTCACGGTCGGGTATCGGTGGAGGGCTCAGTGGTGGAGGGCTCAGTGGTGGGGTGCAGCCAGCAGGCGACGGTGCGACCGGCGTGGCTGTCGATGGGTCGGCCGAGGGGTGGCAGTCGGACGCGGCACACGTCCAGAGCGGTCGGGCAGCGAGGGTGGAAGGCGCAGCCGGTGGGCATCGCCCGGAGGTCGGGTGGGGACCCAGGAATGCCGGTGAGGGTGCGCCGCGGCCCCCGCAGGGCGGGGAATGACTGCAGCAGGCCCTTGGTGTACGGGTGCAGCGCCTGCTGGTAGAGACGGTTACCCGTGGCCTGCTCGACGACGCGACCGCCGTACATGATGGCGATGCGGTCGGAGAATTCCACCAGCAGCGACAGGTCGTGGGTGATGAACAGGACGGCGAATTCGAGCCGCTGGCGTAGTCGCGCGAGCTCGCCGAGGATCTGCCGCTGCATGACCACGTCCAGTGCGGTGGTCGGTTCGTCCATGATCACCAGCTGCGGTTCGAGCAGCAGCGCCATCGCGATCATGACCCGCTGCCGCATGCCACCGGAGAGCTGGTGCGGATAGGCGTCCAGCCGGTCCGCCGGGATGCCGACCAGCCGCAGCACCGCTCGGGCCCGCTCGCGCCGCCAGCCGGCGGTGCTGGTCGGCCGGTGCGCCTTGAGCACGTCCAGCAACTGGGTGGAGATTCGGTGAACGGGATTGAGCGAGTTCATCGCGCCCTGGAACACCACGGACGTCTCGCCCCAGCGGAATCGGCGCAGCTGCGCGGGCGTCATGGCCAGCACGTCCACCGGGGTACCGGCCGGCGGGTGGTAGATCACCTGCCCGCCCGCCACCACGCCGGGCGGGGGAAGCAGCCGGGTCAGCCCGTACGCCAGCGTGGACTTGCCGCTGCCACTCTCGCCCGCGAGACCGAGCACCTCACCCCGGTGCAGGGTCAGGTCCACGTCGCGAACCGCGCGGACCGCCGTCTCACCCACTCCGTAGTCGACGCACAGGTTGCGGATCTCCAGTACCGGGCTGCTCACGGCCCGACCTCCTCGGTGTGGTCGGCCGGCGCCGCTGCCGACGTGGTTGGCGGCTCAGCGGCTCGTGCCGGGGCTGCCGGCGCCGGGGCGAGTACCGGGGTGAAGCCGGTCCGCATGCGGACGGCACGGCCGTCGGGAGTCCGGATCGGGCCGCTGCCTCCGGTACGAAGCCGCGGGCTGACCAGTTCGTCGATGCCGAAGTTGACCAGCGCGAGGGCGGTGCCGAGCAGCGCGATGGCCAGGCCCGCGGGTACGAACCACCACCAGGCGCCCTGGGCGAGGGCCTGTTGGCTCTGCGCCCAGTAGAGGATGGTGCCCCAGTTCCAGGGGGAGATGGACGAGATCCCGATGAAGGCCAGGGTGATCTCGGACATGACCGCGAAGATGACCGTGCCGATGAAGCCCGAGGAGATCACCGCGGTCAGGTTCGGCAGCACCTCGAAGCCGATGATGCGCCAGGTCGACTCCCCGGTGGCGCGGGCGGCCTCGACGAAGTCGCGCCGACGCAGCGACAGCGTCTGCGCGCGCAGCACCCGGGCCCCCCAGGCCCAGGCCGTGAGCCCGATGAGCAGCGCGATGGTCAGGTCACCGGCCTCGGGAATGGCGGCGGAGACGATGATGATCAGAGGTAGCGCCGGAATCACCAGGAACACGTTGGACAGCACCGAGAGGCTCTCGTCGGCGATGCCGCCGAGGTAGCCGGCGGTGACGCCCACGGCGACGGCGAGCAGGGTGGCCACGAGACCGGCGGTGAAGCCGACCAGCAGCACACCGCGGGTGCCGACCAGGACCTGGCTGAAGATGTCCTGCCCGAGGTGCGTCGTGCCGAACCAGTGCCGACCCGAGGGCGGTTGCAACAGGTCGGCGCTGCGGCGGCCGGGGTCGTACGGGGCCAGCCAGGGACCGACGATCGCGACGACGGCGAAGAGCCCGAGGGTGATCAGCCCGGTCATGGCCTTACGGTTGCGCAGCAGCGGGAAGCGCCGCCCGGTACGGCGGCGTGCTCCGGAGCCGACCGTCGCGGGGCCCGCCGGGGTGACGGCGTCGACGGTGCCGGTAGGGACAGCCATCTCCTCAGCCCTCCTTGCGGGTACGCGGGTCGAGTGCGAGGTACGCCAGGTCGGCGAGGAGGTTCGCCACCAGTACGGAGACTGTGATGATCAGGAATATGCCCTGTAGGAGGGGGTAGTCCTTGGCGCCGACCGCCTGGAAGAGCAGGAAGCCCAGTCCGGGGTAGGAGAAGACGATCTCCACCAACAGGGTGCCGCCGACGATGAAGCCGAGGGACAGCGCGAAGCCGGAGATGTTGGGCAGCAGCGCGTTGCGCGCCGCGTAGTGCAGGGCGACCCGGCGTTCACCGAGCCCTTTGGCGTGGGCGACGGTGATGTAGTCCTCGGCGGCGACGGTGACCATCATGTTGCGCATGCTGAGCACCCAGCCGCTCATCGAGGAGACCAGGATGGTGGCGGCCGGCAGCAGGCTGTGCTGGAGCGCGCTGCCGAGGAAGATGGTGTCGAAGGCGGGCACCAGGCCGGGTTCGTAGCCGCCCGCGGACGGGAAGAAGCTGCCGGGGCCGGTGAGCAGGGCGATCGCGACGAGCCCGAGCCAGAAGTACGGGATCGAGGACAGGAACGTGGTGACCGGCAGCAGTCCGTCCAGCCAGGAGCCACGCCGCCAACCGGCCAGGACGCCCAGCCCGGTGCCGAGGGCGAAGCTGACCAGCGTGGTGATGCCGACCAGCGCGACGGTCCAGGGCAGCGCGTCCCCGATCACGTCGGCGACCGGCGTGGGAAAGAAGGTGAAGGAGAGTCCGAGGTCACCGCGGAGCAACTGCCCCCAGTAGTCGACATACTGCGCCCAGAGGCCCTGTTCCTGATCGAGCCCGAACAGCACGTACAGCGAGTTAATGGCATCGGTGCTCAGTTGCCCCTGGTAGCGGGCGATCAGCGAGCGCACCGGGTCACCGGGGATGAGCCGGGGCAGGAAGAAGTTGACGGTGATGGCGGCCCAGGCGGTGAACAGGTAGAAGGCGAGCCGCTGCAGCAGGAACCTCACCCGTCCCCCTTCCCCGGGTCGGCGACCGGCGCGGTGGTTGGCCGGTCGTAGAGCCAGCAGGCCGCCCAGTGGCCCGGCTTGTCCCCCACGTCGAGGCGGGGCGGCAGGTCGGTGGCGCAGCGGGGCAGCGCCGCCGGGCAGCGTGGATGGAACCGGCACCCGGCCGGGGGCCGGATCAGGCTGGGCGGCTCCCCGTCACCGCGGTCGGACACCGCCGGCGGCGCGGCACCGGTGATCCGGTCCGGGTCGGGTGCCGAGCTGACGAGCAGCCGGGTGTACGGGTGCGCGGGTCGCTGGGTGACGGTCTCGCTGTCACCGCCCTCCACCGACCTGCCCGCGTACATCACCAGTGTCTCGTCAGCGAAGTAGCGCGCCGAGGCGATGTCGTGGGTGATGTAGAGGACGGCCAGGTGTAGCCGTTCGGTCAGCTCGCGCAGGAGGTTGAGCACGCCCAGTCGGATGGAGACGTCGAGCATGGACACCGGCTCGTCGGCGAGGAGCACCTCCGGGTCGGCGCCGAGGGCGCGGGCGATGGCCACCCGCTGCCGCTGACCGCCGGACAGTTCGTGCGGGAAGGCGTCCAGGTAGCGCTGCGGTGGCGTGAGGGCTACCCGTTCCAGCAGCCGGTGCAGGGCGGCCTCGCACTCGGCCGGGCCGCGGCCGGCCGTGCCATGGATCCGCAGCGCGCGCGTCAGGTGGTAGCGCACGGTGTGTACCGGATTCAAGGAGGCGAACGGATCCTGAAAGATCATCTGCACCCGCCGGACGTACGCCCGGAACGGCCGGCCACCACGAACAGCGACGGGCTCGCCGTGCAGCAGGATCCGGCCGCTGGTGGGCGGTTGCAGTTGGGCCAACAGCCGCGCGACGGTGGACTTTCCGGAGCCGGACTCGCCGACGAGCGCGGTCACCCGGCCACGGCGCAAGGTCACGGTCACGTCGTCAACGGCGTGCACGACGGGCCGCTGCCGGCGCAGGAGTTGCACCAGCCCCCGGCGGACCGGGAAGTGCCGGGTCACCGCCTCGGCGGTGAGCACCACGTCGGAGCGGGTTTCGGTCTCGGTCATCTGGGCTCCTTCGCCCGGGCGGGCAGGACCGGGTGCGGGGCCCACCCGGACGAGGCCCCGCACCCGGTCCACCGTCAGGAGGTGGGCTTGAGGCGCAGCAGCACGTCCAGGGCGCTGGGCTGGGTCGGCTGCGCGGACGCGTAGGGGGCGGCGTCATCCGGCCAGCCGGTCCAGTTCCTGGTGACGTACGCGCCGCCGACGTTGCCGGCCCCGGCCGGCAGCATCGGCGCCTGCTCGACCATGATCTTTTGGAGGATGTTCAGGGCCGCGGTACGGGTGGCGTCGTCGGTGGCTTCGGCGTAGTCCCGCAGCGCCTTCGTCGCCTCCGGGCTGTCGAACCGGCCGAAGTTGCCCTGCTGTGAGACGGTTCCGACCGGCTTGAGCAGCGCACCATCCATGATCGTCTGATACAGGTCATAGGGGGTGGCACCGGAGTTGGTCCAGCGGAAGGTGCCCTCGAAGGTGCCCTCCTCGACGGACTTCTGCCAGGCCTCGGTGTTGGCCTTGTCGACGGTGGCGGCGATGCCGATCGTGGACAGGTTGTCCTTCACGATCTCCAGACTGGTGATGTAGTCGGACCAGCCGGCCGGATCGCTGAGCGTGATGGTGACCGGCTCGCCGGCGGGGTCGAGCAGCGTGTCGCCGTCCAACCGGAAGCCGGCGTCGGCCAACACCTGCTGCGCACCGTCAACGTCGACCTGGTACGTGCGGCCCTTGTACTCGGGGGCGATGAACGGTTCACCGGCCGGGGTGGGGATGCCGGTAACCGAGGTCACCTCGGGGTGGAACCACCCGGCCGAGGCCTGCACGAAGATGTCGTTGCGGTTGATCACCATGCTCATCGCCCGGCGCAGTGCGGGGTTGTCGAACGGCTTGCGGGTGGTGTTGATCCACAGCCCGTGGACGCCCAGTGCCGGCGCCGCCCACACCTTGTTGTGCTCCGGGTCCTTGGCGACGAACACCGTCTGGTAATTGGGGATGAAGACGAAACTCCACTCCGACTCGCCGTTGGCCAGGGCGGTTGTCTGCGCGTTGTTGTCGTTGTACGAGGTGTAGCGCAGCTCCTTGACCTTCGGCAGGTCCTGCCAGTAACCGCCGTCGCGCAGGGTGAGGGTGGTGGTCTGCGGGGTGAAGGACTTCAACGTGTAGGGACCGCTGCCGACCGGCTCGGCGTTGAGGTCGGTGGCCGGGTCCGGCACCGCGGACCAGATGTGCTTCGGCACGATCGGGATCTGACCGAGGATCTTGGTTTGGTTGACGAACTGCGAGGCACCGAAGGTGACGGTCACCTGGTTGCCGTTGGTGGTGATCGAGGAGAACGGCAGGGCGTTGAGGTTCAACGCCTCGTTGTTCTTGATCAGGTCAAGCGTGAACGCGACGTCGTCGGCGGTCAGCTGCTGCCCGTCCGACCAGGTGGCGTTCTCCCGGATGGTCAGGGTGAGGGTGCGGTAGTCGGGGGACCACTCCCACTCCGTGGCCAGCCACGGCCGGGCGGGCTCGGCGGGACGGGCCAGATTGGTCATGGCGAGCGGCTCGTAGAGCGTCCACCGGTAGCCGAGCGCCGCCGCCGAGGAGGACTCGAGAAACGGGTTGTGGTTCTCGGTCTGCGGGCCACTCGGCATGCCGATGTTGAGCACCGGCACGCCGTCGTCTTGGGCGCGGGTGTTCGCGGTCTCGCTGCAACCGACGAGGGCGGTGGTGGCGACGGTGCCGGCGAGCGCGACGGCGAGGAGGCGACGTCTGTCGATCATAACTCCCTGCCCTTCTCCGGCCGCAGGGCCGGCGGGGATGGTGTGGGGGGTGATCCAGGACCAGTGGTGCGACCTCAGGCGACGGTGGATTGACGAACGGTGAAGGTGGTGGGGATGACCACCGGCGCCGTTGGCAGCGGCATCCCGTTGAGGTGATTCAGTAACGCGCGCGCGGCGACCGCACCCATCTCGCGAACGGGTTGCCGCACGGCGGTCAGCGGCGGCTCGGTCTGCGCCGCCAGTGGCAGGTCATCGAAGCCGACCACGGCCACGTCGGCCGGAACCCGCCGGCCGTTCTCCCGGAGCACCCGCAGGGCCCCGGCTGCCATCACGTCGTTGTGCGCGAAGACGGCATCGAACTCGAGGCCCTCGGCGAGTGCGCGGCCGGCCAACGCCCGCCCGCACTCGTACGTGAAGGCACCCTCGAGAAGGAGTGTCGGGTCCAGCCGCGCACCGGCGGCGGCGTAGCCGTCGGTGAAGCCGGCCAGGCGCTCCTGGATGCAGCCGAACCGATAGGGCCCGGCGATGACCAGGGGCCGTAGCCGCCCGAGACCGACCAGGTGCTCGGCAGCGGCCCTCGCCCCCGCCCGGTTCGTGGTGCCGACCGAGGGGAACCGTGGCTCGTGCCCCCGATCGTCGATCAGCACCACGGGCAACCCCTGGTCGTGCAACTCCGCGATGTAGTCAAGGGTGCCCTCGGGCTCGATGACCAACAGCCCGTCGAAGGACTTCGCGGACACGTGGGTGGCGAACTGCCGCATCGATTCGACACCCCGGTTGCAGGTGGACAGCAGCAGGCCGTACCCCTCGCTCTCCACCACGTCCACGGCACCCTGGAGTACCTCGCCCGCCCAGGGCCAGGTGAGCGCGGGGATCAGCATCCCGATGACCCGGGTGGAGCCACGGGCGAGGTTGACGGCGCGGGCGCTGGGAACGTACCCGAGTTCGTCGATGACGGCCCGGACCCGCGCGGCGGTGGCCTCGTCGAGCTCCCCCTTGCCGTTGATGACCCGGGAGACGGTGGTCTTGCTGACCCCCGCCCGGGCCGCCACGTCCGCGATGGTGATCGGCACTGTTGCGTCCTTGTCAAGCGCTGAACGAACCCGAAACCGGTTCCGGAATCGGTTTCGGGCAGTCAACCCCCGTGAGGTGCGTCACGTCAATAACAAGAAGGCAACAGAAGAAGTTTCCTCGCCATCCCTTCTCAGCCCCGCCCCCCGCATGGTTTCATCGGCACACGTGAGTTCGTGGAGCGCTCCCACGTCGCCCGACGCCCCACCCGCCACCAGCACCAGGATCGAGAGGAGCCGCATGGCCCCCAATCCACCGGCCGACCGGAGGCGACGCGCCGCACCGCTCGCCGCCGGCATCGTCGTCGCGCTCGCCGTCAGCGGATTCACCGGCGGCAGCGCGCAGGCCGACGCCGTGGAGCAGATCGTCAACGGCACCTTCGACGACGGCCACGCGCCCTGGTGGTCCACCCCCAACCTCACCCTCGACTCCAGCGACGGCAAGCTCTGCGCCGACGTGCCCGGCGGCACGACCAACCCGTGGGACGCCATCATCGGCCAGGACGACATCTCCCTCCAGGCCGGCGAAACGTACGAGTTCCAGTTCTTCGGCAGCGCCACCCCGGGCAAGGTCGGCAAGGCGCTCATCCAACTCCCGGTCGCCCCGTACACCCAGTACCTCGCCGCCAACCCGGCGCTGACCGTCTCCGGCGACAGCTACCGCTACACCTTCACCTCCCCGGTCGACCTGCCGAACGCCCAGGTCGCGTTCCAGATCGGCGGCAGTGCCGAGCCGTGGCGAATCTGCCTCGACGACATCAGCCTCGTCGGGGACGCCGAGCCGGACGAGTACGAGCCGGACACCGGTCCACGGGTACGCGTGAACCAGGTCGGTTACCTGCCCAAGGGGCCGAAGAACGCCACCGTCGTCACGGAAGCGACCGAAGCTCTGCCCTGGCAGCTCAAGAACGGCGCCGGGACCGTCGTGGCCAGCGGCACCAGCCAACCCCGTGGCCTGGATGAGTCGTCCGGGCAACACGTACACAGCATCGACTTCGGCGGCTACCAGAAAAAGGGCACCGGCTACACCCTGACCGCCGACGGGGAAGCCAGCCGGCCCTTCGACATCGGCACCGACTTCTACGAGCAGCTCCGACTCGACGCGCTCAAGTTCTACTACACCCAGCGCAGCGGCGTGGAGATCCGCGACGAGCTGCGCCCCGGCTACGGCCGACCGGCCGGGCACGTCGGGGCCGCCCCCAACCAGGGGGACACGTCGGTTCCCTGCCAACCCGGCGTCTGCGAGTACTCCCTGGACGTCTCCGGCGGCTGGTACGACGCGGGCGACCACGGCAAGTACGTCGTCAACGGCGGTATCTCCGTACATCAGCTGATGAGCGAGTACGAGCGCTCCCTCCTGGCCCGAACCGGTGAATTCTGGAAGCTGCGCGACGGCACCCTCGACCTGCCGGAGAGCGGTAACTGGGTGCCGGACATCCTCGACGAGGCCCGCTGGGAACAGGAGTTCCTGCTCAAGATGCAGGTACCGGCGGGGCAGCCCTACGCCGGCATGGCCCACCACAAGATCCACGATGACGAGTGGACGGGTCTTCCGCTCCTGCCCCACCTCGACCCGAAGCGCCGCGAGCTGCACCCGGTCTCCACCGCGGCGACGCTCAACCTGGCGGCCACCGCCGCCCAGGCCGCCCGGGTCTACCTGCCCTATGACTGGCGCTTCGCCCTGCAGAACCTCAACGCCGCGAAGGCGGCGTGGGCGGCGGCGAAGGCCAACCCCGAGATGTACGCCGACCCGAACGACGGCAACGGCGGTGGCGCGTACGGCGACGACAACGTCACCGACGAGTTCTACTGGGCCGCCGCCGAGCTGTTCATCACCACCGGCGCCCGGGAATTCCGGGACTTCCTGCTCGACTCCCCGCTGCACACCGCGGACGTCTGGCGGGACCGGGGCTTCGACTGGGGCAACACGGCTCAGCTCGGCCGGCTCCAGTTGGCGACCCTGCCCAACCGACTGCCCGACCGGGACCGGGTCCGACAGTCGGTCGTCGCCGGCGCCGACAAGTACCTCGCCACACTGGAGGCGCACCCGTACGGCATCCCGTACGCACCCGCGGACAACACCTACGACTGGGGATCCAACAACCTGATCCTGAACAACGCCATCGTGATGGCCGTGGCATTCGACATCACCGGCACCGACCGCTACCGCGACGGCGTCCTGGAGACCATGGACTACATCTTCGGGCGCAACGCGCTCAACCAGTCCTACGTGACCGGGTACGGCGAGGTGGCGTCGGAGAACCAGCACAGCCGCTGGTATGCCCACCAACTCAACACCGACCTGCCCAACCCACCCCGCGGCACCCTGTCCGGAGGTCCCAACTCAAGCATCCAGGACCCGGTCGCCCAGCAGAAACTGCAGGGCTGCACCCCGCAGTTCTGCTACCTCGACGACATCGAATCCTGGTCAACCAACGAGTTGACGATCAACTGGAACGCACCGCTGGCCTGGCTCGCCGCTTTCGTCGCCGACCAGGACAACGGCGACGCCCGCGGCCGACTGCGTTAGGTGCTCGTGCGGCTCCCCCGGCCTGATGACCAGGCCGGGGGTTCGTACCGGGACGGTGCTTCCGGCTCTTCTCGAACTGGCAAGCATCTCCGTCGAAGACACGAGATGTGACGGCCACTCTGTGTACTCGGACTACAAGCGCGACTCCGGCTCGCCGCAAAAATTGAACAACAATGGGGGCTGTGGATCGACAGGTGCGACTGGCGCCTCAACGAACTGGGCCTCGATCGAATTGGCCCAGGAGGCGTAGATCGGTGCCCCGTCCGGTCGGGCGGCGCGGTTCGATTTGAGCGCGGCGAGGGTGTTCGCGGCGCTCTTCCGCCGCCGCACGACGCCTCAGAGTTGGTCATCACCGAGGCTGTAGCAGCCGTGGAACTGCCGGACCATCCCCATCTCGTTGAACCGGTGGATGACCTGCCGGACCGTGTCCTCGTCGGCCTGGACGAGACGGGCGATCGCCGGCACCGTGTTCCCACCAGCCGCAGCGAGCACGACCATCGACCGCCGTAACCGGATCGGCGAGCCGGTACCTCTACGACACCGCCCGCCCAACAGGCCGGACGGCGTGTCGACCAACACCGCGAACGTTCGTGGTCACGGCACTAGCCGTACCAGTTCCCGGGGCTGGTAGGTGGTCAGCCGGGTGTCGACCCACTCTCTGCCGGTGGTGGCGTGGATCTTGAGCCGGGTGGCAGCGCCGTCGGTGTTGCGCAGCGTGTTGTGGATCCGGCCCGAGTTGGTGCCGGCGTCCAGGGTGGCGGATGAGTCGCGGGCGGCCTCGACCGTGGTGTCGGCCGCCCCACCCACCCTTCGGCACACAGCGATGTCGCCGAAGTCACTTAGAGTGACTGAGGTCGCCCCCCTTGTCCTCGGCGATAATTCGCGGTTCCAATGTGTCGAGAAATTCGTTCGACGCAATGACTTCCACCCCCACGGCAGCGTCATCGAATTGCCCGAATCCCCGTGCAACAAATACATAGCTGGCGAGCCTTTCCACAGCGGCTGACAGCAGGGTGGGCGTTTGGGCACTAGTCGAGGTTGACGAGGGAGAAAGGCTCACTAATGGGGCTGGGGCTTGGGCATCGACACCCAGACACACGGCATTTTCACGCCGTGTGACTTCAAGAGCAACCGGAAGATCAACCGCGTCGATCCGAATGCTCCCACGGAAGCCAAGCGAGCCGTCCTCGTATTCAACCTTAATCTCTGAACGACGACCCCCAGGAACGCCGACTCCACGCTTTTGCATTGCGCCCCATAGCCGGTCTCGCTCGGCATGGTAGGCAGCCACACGGCCGGGCCCCTTGACCGGCTGACCGAACGCCAGAAGCCATAGTTGGTGCTGGCCAGAAGGCATCGCCGAGACGAGCGCCGAGCGGAGTATCGACGACGCACCTGCCACCACCGCATCAACAGTCTCTTGCGACGGACGGTTCAACTCGACCGAAAGTACACCCACGTCGTCCGGCAGCGCGAGACTGCCAAAGATTGGCCAATCACGAGCACGTTCACGACGAACTACTTGCCGCCTAGTAGTCATAGTGATCCCCATTTTCGGTGTTGAAATGCGGGCCGCGGTTTTGCGACGGATCGTCAGGGAAAGCATGACCACCGGCGTCGTCCCGAATCCTCGCGGTACGAGTGCCACCGCCCGGCGCTGGAACATCGAACTCATAGAGGAAACCCGGCTGCGGGTTGCCGCGTCGGTCGACGTTCGGAAGCACTCTTGTAGGGCTCATGCTAGTTGGGATTCCAGAGTCAAGCTTCGCTTGGTTAAATGCACCACCCCGGCCAGCTCCGGGGGGCGAGAGATTCGGAGGTCTACAGCCGCCACTGTTGTGGACCAGCACCGGGGTGTTGCCGGCCATCACATAGTACGTGTGAAATTCGGCGACGGTGAGGTTGTGGACACGTTGGTGGCGTGCCCAGGTTCGGACGCTGGTCACCTGGACGAAGGAGCCACTGCCAGTCTGCAGGAGGGTTCCCGGGGTAATCTCCTTGCCGTAGAGCCACCTGGCGAGTTCGGGCGCCCAGAAGGGGTGGTTGTCCGTCGCGGTGACCGTGCCAGCCTTTCCCTCGTGGTTGGTGATGGTGATTTCGACTAGCTTCTTGGGTCCTTCACCGGAGATAAGCGCCGTGACGGCGCGAGGGCCACTCTCGCCGGCCACCGGGTCGGTGGCGGCAACCTCGTCACCGATGCGAATCTGGTCGATGCGCTTGTAGCTGCCGTCGGCCATGAGGACCCGCGTGTCCGGGGTGAAGCTGTTGGTGCAGCCCGAGCCCGACCTACCGCCTGGCTTGCCCGTCGGTGCACTACCGGCGGCTCTATCGGCTGCCCTGGCGTTCTGCGCGGCGTCGGCTGCCTTATTGGCCATTTTGGCGGTGGTCGCCAAGGTACCAAGGCCTGGGACGGCCCCGGCAGCGGAAAGGGCGGCGTTCGCGTAGTCGCCTTCCGCCGTATACCAGGCCGCGTTAACGAGGTCTGCGGGCTCACCGACAACTGGGACCATGCCAACGGCGTCGAGGGCGCCATGACCGACATCCGACCATGACGGCCACTTACCGGTCGGATCAACCAGTATTATCGGCCGGTTGTGCGTGTAGGTGTAGGCGGCGAGGTTACGCGGCTCGCTGATGCCTCCCGCGATGTCCTCGTCAAGATAGTCGGGCAGCGCGGGGTCAGGGCTGACCCACAGTTGGGTTCTCGGGTTGTAGTAGCGGGCGCCGTAGTAGTAGAGGCCGGTTTCGGGGTCGAGCTCCTTTCCCGTGAATTGGTATGGCGTGTCCGCCTGCACGCTTCTTTCCTCAACCCAGGTCTCCCCGTAGGGGAAGTATTCCAGATGCTCGGTGACGACACCCTGCTTGTTGGTCATGTATCCGGATGAGCCAAGGTGATCTGAATGGAAAAAGGATTGTTCGTCTTCGGTACCGGCGGTAGCCACGGTTTTGGTGGTCAACCTCCGGTCGCCGACGAAGATGTGTTTGTAGCCGGTCGTATCGCGTTCACTGTAGTTGGAGTTCGGATACAGGGAGAGCTTCTCCCCATCCTTGACGACCCGATCGCCCTGGTCGTCGTAGGTATAGGTGACGGTGGCGCCAGCACAGCCAGCCAAGTCCTGCGTGACGGTGGCTGTTGCGCTGTCCTGGCTACAAGCGAGGCGGTTCTCCTCATCCCAGACAAATTGGCGTCGTTTGCCGCCGGCAGCGGTGTTGACCGTGTCGGTCAGATTGCCGTTGGCGTCATAGGTGTGGGCCACTGGTCCGACCCTGCTTGGCGCGTGCGGCTTAGCATCGTCGTACTGGTAGGTGTAGTCGTAGCTGGTCCGATCTTGAACCTCGATCGGGTTCGACGGGTCGTCGACCGGTTCTATCGAGCCAGCCGGGCCGCCGCTGAAGGGAAGAGCCGGTGCGCCACCAGCGATCTCGTGATGCTGGGTCTTACTTGTTGTGTTGTGGATCGAGTCGTAGCTCAAGGCGAGGGTATAGGAATTTAAATTGTTGTACTTGTCCGTGTATTGACCGGAGGCCGAGGTCAACCGGTACTGGTCGTCGTACCCGTAGGTCTGGCTACTCGGCCCGCCGATCTCCCCACCCTGCGGCGCGTTGTTCTCCAACGCGGTGATGTTGCCGACGTTGTCGTAGGTATAGCCCAACTTCTGGAACGTGGTGCCGTCGGGCGCCTTCGACGTCAACGCCGCGAGCCTGCGGTCCTCGTCGTCGTAAGTGTAGGTGGTGCGGACCCCGTTGCCGGTCTGCTGCAAAATCTTCTGGCCGAACTTGTCGTAGTCGAGTCGGTCCAGATAGATATATTCAGTGCCATTTTTGGCCCCAGTGGCCCGGGTCACCTGTCCACCGGAGTCGTAGTCGTAGGTGAGGACCTCGCCGTCCGGGTAGGTCAGTTGCAGAACCCGATTAAAAGCGTCGTAGCGCCAGGTGGTGGTGTAGGTGCGCGGGGCATCGCTGACCGCGGTGATCGTGCGCGTTTCCCTGGTCACTTCGCCCAACGGCCCATAGGACCGGGTGACCGTACCTGCGCCATCGTGGACCTCGGTGATCCGTGACGCCGCGTTGTCTGTTTCGCCCGGTGCGCCGTAGGTGTAGGTGACATTGTTGCCCGGAAACGTCGGGTAGCGGATGGCTGTCAACCGCGAGTAGTCGTAGTCGTACTCGACGGTCTTTCCCGCTTCCTGGAGGGCTGAAGTGATCTTGGCAGTAATATTTCCAGCCAGGTCGTAGCGCGTCTGGGTACGCCCGGCATCGGGGCTGTCGAATACGGTGCGTCGCCCCAGGCGGTCGTACTCGGCCCGGGTCACGTTGCTATGGTCGTCGCTGATCGCGGTGAGTTGCTTCATCGGGTCGTGCTCGTAGCTGGTCCAGATCGTGGCTGGGCCGTCGGACTCCTTCACCGCTGTGATCGCGCCACGGATGTCGGTGTAGGTGCGGCGCTGAACTCCGTTACCGTCAATCGTGGTCTTCTCGAATCGAGTCGTACCGACCCGATCCGAGCCGAACGCATACCTGACGGTCGTCGTGACCCCATCTGGCCTTGTGGTTGTCACCGGCCGGTCCAGTACGTCAAAGGCGGCCGTCGTCGGCGAGACCGCATCGAATGTGGAATTGAACGAGGTGCTCTCAGGTCCCTTTGCCTCGGTGGTCGGATAGTACGTCTCAGCCGGGCGACCAAGGGCATCGAATATGAGCCGACCCGACACCGTCATCACCTGATCGGGTTCGGCCCCCGGGGAGGAGGCGACAGAGGCATCCTTTTTGGTCTGCAGTACCCGCTTAAGACCATCGCTGAACGCAATCGTGTCGATGGTGTCCCCCCGTACACCGGAGGCGGTGCGGTCCAGGTGTTTGGTCGTCGCGTAGGGAACCGACGCCTCCGGATGGTATTCGAAGTCGATCGTGGCTTCGTCGCCACCCAGTTCGTAGGGACCGGTCACAGTGTCCAGCCGACCGACACTGTCGTAGGTCATCTGAATCGACTGGTTGTTCTGGTCGGTGTTCCGTTCGGGCTGGCCGTACTTCAGATTGTGAGTCGAGGACGACTGGTAGCCAAAGCTGTCCGTGATAGACGCCACGTGGACGCCGACGACGCCATCATATTCGTACTCGAGTTGGTATCGCTGCCCGCCCGCGTTTTCCGGACCAGTGATCGACTTGAGATTTCCGTTTGCGTAGTATTCCAGATCGGTGATGGCCGAGGTGCTGTCATCGAGGTATTCGCGCACCTGGCGCACCGCGGCGGTCTCGCAGTTGATATCGGTTTCGCGGTGCCGCAGAACTTCTCCGGTGGAGTCCATCTGTCGCAACGCATTGGCAATTCCGACAATGCCACGTTCGCGGCACATTGGGTCGGAGTCGCTGTACTCGTAGATCGTTTCCAGGTCATCGGCGACCCCTTGATCGTTCGCATCGAATACGCGAACAACGTTGCCGTAGGCATCGTAGGAAAGCTTGGTTGACGTCGACTTGGCCGCAGTGTTCGCGCCTTCGTAGAACTTGTCCTCGACCTGGATGAGCTGTGGGAACACGGTGGCAGTCTGGCTGCGCGGGTCGGCCTCCGTGCCGGACGCTGTGTCACGGAGCCGATAGGTTTGAACCGTTTCCTGATAAGGGCGTCCGGCGCCATCGGCGGTCAGCGTCCGGGTGAGTAGACCGCGGCTGTAGTACCCGTCGTTACGGAACTCGCTTGTCACCGCGCGCTGCACGGCGTTGTCCGCGTCGACGTCGCGCTCCTCAGCCACGACACGGCCGAAACCGAGGAACTCGCGCTCCAGCCGGTCGTAGCGGCCATGCTCGTAGCGGAAGGTACTCAGGCGAGTGTCAACGCCGTCGCCGGCGAGCCCGTCGAACACCGTGGTGCGGGAGAGCACCCAACGGCTCTGTGGCATGTCACTGGTGTTGCCGGTGCGCGTGTAGTCGAGGTCGATTCGTGCGCCCATCGGGCGGGCAACCGAGCGCAGCAGGTTAGTACGGCCGGCCTTGTTGGCTGCGACCAACAACTCGTCGTCCCTCGTGGACGTGATGTGGTCAACCGAGCCGTCGCCGTTGACGTCTCTCAGCGCCACCTCGGCACGGCCGATGCCGATGGCGGAGGACACACCGGGGTTGAAGACGATGCATCCGAAGCCGAAACAGAACCCAAAGGTGAAGTAGACGCCACCGCCGAGGGTGGCGTTCTTGTCCAGCGCGATGTCGCTGAAAGCACCGTGAAACGACGTCGGCGTGGTAAAGCCAGCGCCGGTGTTGATCGCGACCTTCACCGGATTGGCTCCGTCAGTGAAAACCCGGTCGGTCAGCCCGTCACCGTTGACGTCCGCCAGCGTGGCTTTGGTCCGTGACGTTCCCAGCGTCGCGGAGACACCGCCGGCGAAGCCATAGTTGTCGAGATTGAACCCCAGGTTGACCCCCGCGTTACGGGTAGAGGCGTCATTGACCGGACCGCCACCCCATGGCTCACGCGCGGCAAATCGATAGCCGAGATTCAACTCAACATCCCCGTTGGCGTACACCTTGTCCGGTAGACCATCGCCGTTGATATCGATCAGGTCGAATCGGGCGTCAGACTCCCCGCCGCCGAGGTTGCCTCCAATGCCCAATGGAGGCATCTCGACGCCGGTACGCGCGGTGTTCGCTGAGTCCTGACCAGTGGGCGCATCGATGCCGCTCGCGGTCGCGAGGGTCCGGACGGGGCTGCCTGCGCTGAACGAGACACCACCAGCAAGGGAGTCTGATTCACGTACGTTTCCATCGAGTGTGCTGCGGGTGGCGCCAAGGCCGCCATGCATATCGGAGTATTGAATTTCCTCGGCACCGACGGCGTCAGGGAAACCGTCGCCGTTGAGGTCGAGGAAGTCGACCTCACCAGCGGTGATGCCGATGGCGCCACTGCCCCCGAACTGGCCGAGTGTCAGCGTGGTGGAGATCTGTCGGGTGCGTCCACGCCGGATCAGCCCGGTCGATCCGGCGATGTCGGCGTCGGTGACGATGTCGATGGTGTCGAGACCGAGCCGGGAACTAGCTGCGGCCGAGGCGCTTACCCACGTACTGTCGTCGGAGGCGACCCACCGGCCAGTGGCTGGCTGTGGAGCGAATACGATGATCCGTGGGGTGGACACCACCGGGTTCTCGGTGAAGGAGTCCAAGTCAGCATCGACTGGCTCTTTCGGCAGCGCGTCTTTGTAGCTTTGGTCGAGCACCAGCTCACTTTGCGCGATGGGACGGGTGGCACGGTCTCGGTTGCCCTGGTAGCCGATTACGCCCCAACCGCGGTACGGCTGGGCGAAAGCCGCGTGGTCGGCAGGCGAATGCATTGCGCTCGGAACCTGTTGGAAAGTCGAACTGCCGTAGCGGACCTTGACTGTCTGCGATTTCAGCAAACCGACGAGTTCGGTGTTGGTCGTGGACAGGTCGAAGAACAGTTCGTCACCTTCCGTGACTGGTACGTTCAAGCGAGTCAGGGACGCAGGTAGGCCCACACCCATCCAGATGTCGATTGCCCGCTTGCCGATCAGCTTGTTGCGCTTCTTGACCGTGAGAAAGATTCGCGCGTTCTCCGTATTCGGGTTCAACTTGATATCCGCCTCCACCGTGAGGGTTCCGGTGCGTGTGGCGGTATAGGAGCCCTGCGGTCCGGTCAGGGAGTTCACCGGGTAGAGGTTCAGCTCGTACGGCGGGTTGACCACCACTGTCGGCTCACCCGTGGAGTCAACGACGGACTCGAGCCCGTCAGCCTGGGTGTAGTGTGCCTTCGGCGTCCACTGCAGTGCGTTCGCGTCGATCGGGGAGTCGACCAGCAGCTTCCACGACAGCCGCTCGCGTGCGTCCACCTGCACTTCCAGGTCGATCGGCACGGTGCCGGTCGAGTCCGCCGGCAGTACCTCTCGAATCAACTCGTTGGTGATCGGGTCGCCCCAACGGTTGGCCGTCTCATGAGTGATCAGTACGGTCACGTTGTCGGAGGTCGCCGCGGTCTTCACCAGATCGCCGGTGATCTTCAACGTGCCGGTCAGCGGAGCGGTGATCAGTGACTGCCGCCCGGCGAGGGTGAAGTCAGTCTGCGCCTGGAAGACCGTGGTGCTCTGCCCGTTGACATCGGTTGCTGAGGGCATTCCGATATAGCTGATCTTAGGATCCCACGCTACCGTGTCGTACTGACCATCAAGAATGGACTGAACGCGGAAGTACACGGCGTCGCCCTTGCGCACCGGTACCGAGTTCACCCCGGTTGGGACGAACTCGATGTAGTCGTCTGGCCCGATTCGCTGCGCCCACAACTCGGTGTCGTTGTGCTGGACGGTCACCCGGACACCGTCAGCCTTTTGATACCGCTCGCGCTGCGGGCTCGAGTCCTCGACCAGCCGCGCCCCGCCTTCGATCCGCACCGTGCCGTCATAGGGCGCCACCCAGCGCCGCACGCTGTCCAGCAACGGTGAGTTGTCCACCGCGCGCTCGAACGCCTCGGTCTGATCACCGACTATCGTGCCCGCTGCGGCGCCCGACCCCACCGGGGCCGCCGTGTCGGCGCTGTCAGGGCTGTAGGTGGGGCTGCCGTTGGCGTCCAGTCGTCCGTAGAGCACGCTGCCGTTGTTGACCAGGTCCGTAATGCCATCAGCGTTGACATCAATGAAATAGCGGTCGGACGTCGTTGTGGTCGACACGTAGTCGAGCTGTCCGTTGACGCCGACGTACGCCTCGATACCCGCGGTGCCCGAGAGGGTGGTCTCGCGGAAGATTCCCGGCAACCCGGCGAGCTTGATGGGCGTGTCCCCGAACTTTGTCTGCCCGCCCGGTCCCGACAGGTTCGGCCGGTAGAAGACCTCGCCGTCCTTTCGAAACACCTTGTCCGGCAGGTTGTCGCCGTCGACATCCCGCAGCGCCAGCAAGCCGTCAGACACTCCAGCGCTCCCGCCGACCTTCACCCCAGCAGAACCGGACTTGACTGGCGCACCCGGGTTATAGCCGACATATAGGTGCCCGCCCCCGTTGACCGTCGTGTTCGACGACAACGCACTGGCCTCACCATCCCGGACATCGGCCCCGAGGCCGTCGTCGGGAACGGTCCAGCCCTCGGCCGGAGAGAACGCAGTGTAGGAACCGGATTGGTCCCGCACATCATCGAAGTAGTCAAAATTGTGGGTGTTGAACAGTCGATCGTCCTCACCGAACTGCGACACCGAATGTAGCAGCGTCTTGGCGAATGCACCGGTACGGAAGTCGAGTTCGTAGGAACGAATCAACTCGTTGTCAAGTTTGATTTCGACGCGCCGTAGCAGATCTGCGACTACCCGCTTGAACCCGTACCGTGCGTCGATCTGCACGTCGCTGCGCCGCGGCTCGCCCCGATCACGGTCCCGAATAAAGGTGACCGAATAGCGTCCCTCGGTCCCACCGTGCCCGGTGTAGGTGATTCGCTGCGGGTACAGGGTGCGACCGAGAACGGTCGCATCCACGACACCGCCATCGTCAACCCGGACGTGGTGGTAGCGCAGCAGGTTGTCGTGTGCGTCCCGGACCTCCCGGGCCGCCCACATTGCGATGTTGCCGGAATCGTCGGCGAGTGTGGAGTCCTCCGCCCCGCCGTAGATGGTACGGGTACCCTGCCTGTCCGTGACCTCCCACCAGTAATTCGACGGATTGTCGCCGTGCCGGACTATTCGATCGAACCGGCCCTCCACCCGGGAGTGAAATACCTTTTCCGAAGTCCGATCGCGGAGTTCGCCGCGGTGTGCGACCGGAGTAAGCTGCTGCCCGTTCAGGAGATACGACTCAGTTTCTTTCCCGACATCGTAACGTGGCACACCCCACCGCGTATCCACGGTGATCAACGGGGTGTGCACGTCCCAGCCGACCCCTGTCCAGCTGTTACCGCCCGCCGAGTCGTAGGTGATGGCCAGATCGGGTTGCAGGCCCCCACGCCCCCTCGGCAGCTCGAGCGGATACGCCAGTCGTGCGGCACCCGTCGGGTTCGCCGCCGGCGCCTCGATCAAGTTCACCCCAGCACCGGGATCAGCCGCCACCATGTCCTTGATCTGATTCGGATCAAACGACGTACCCTCAGGGCCCTCGGGCCCGATGACCGCTGAACCCGCGTCCGGACTGCCCGACACGGGACTGTGGAGTACCTCGGGCAAGGTCAAACCGGAGACAGCGAGCGCCATCACCAACGCTGGACCGACGACGAATCGCCCACGAAACATTCGCTGGACAGTCACTACAAACACCCTCCATGCGGTCGCGACCCAGGGCTCAACGCCTTCCAACTCGCCACCCACGACGAGCCCGGGCCGATAGGGCATCCCACGCCTTCAGCTCGGCTAATGTTCCCGATGCGGCGCGCCGGACTGGCCGCTACGGAGTCCGGCATCGACGTTGTCCTGCCCCAGCTCTCGCGGCGTAGATGGACTTGAAGCGGAAGCTGATTCGGTCGAGAGCTCGAGCCGCAAGCATGTCCCGGCACCGAACCCCCTACGGACGACAAGTGCGGTTGGACCTTTCCAGCAGCGATTGTCGCGAGCGGGAGCCAGGCCGAGCCTCTTCGGAGCACCGGTCATCGATGGCCGGTGCTGACTACCAGCACGTTCTTGGGAAGGATGACCGGTGCTGCCGACTCCGCGACCCGCACGCGGCGGCCGAGCCCGGCCAGTGGGCGCTCCCTGGCGGGCACGTCGAGGCCGGCGAAACTCCGGCGCGGGCCGCGGTCCGGGAATTGGCTGAGGAAACCGGCCTGGCGGCGAGCCTTCGCCCAGTGTGGCAGGGCCGGCGCCCGGACCTGACCGGCTCGGCTACGGCGGTTGAACTGTATGCCTTCGCTGGCGCGATCATCGAGACGACGATCGTGCTCGGCGCGGGCCGGGCAGCGCGGTTCGTACCGTCCGGGGCGTTGCCCGACGTGGACCTGAGCCCAACGGCAGCGGCAGTGCTGCACCGGTTTCTCAACGGCCCTGCCGCGTCGACTCGGAAGTCTCGGACGTCGACGAGCGAGTGCGCTCCGACCGCAATGGACAGGTCCACCGGTGGAATCCGAAGGCCATCACCGCATACCGGCGCCGCCAGGATGCCGACCAGCGGATACCGCCGGCCCCGCGGATCCCGCAGGTCCTGCACCGCCTCCAACGCCACGAACAAACTCAGACAGTCACCTTCGCCTGCTGCCATGTCGACGCGATCGATCGGGGAGGCAACGGCCACGGTGGCTCAAGCCGCCTTGGTGGACGGGCTCGTTGGTAGTGCCACGGTCACCCTGGTGCACACCGAACTCGTCCGCCAATGCCCAGGCGACGAAACGGCGATAGAAGCAGCGCTTCGGTTGACCTCCGTCAACCCTTGCAGCCCTGTGGCAGGCACCCAGGCGGCATTACCATCACGCCGTGATCTTGACCCTGTGGCGACTGCTGACCCTTCAGATCGACTACCGCCTGGCACAGGACGACACCGAGTTGCGCAAGATATGCGATCAGGCACGGTATGACGACAACATCGAGCCGGCCCGAAAGGCGCTGAGTGCCGCATCCGACGACTACGACCGACGGGCGCGGTACGTCCAGGTACTGGCGGAGTCGACCGTTCGGGGGTCGGGCCCAAAGCCCGATCCCCAGACGGGCCAGATCGATACCGGGGGACCTGGGTGGACCAGTGGGCCGTACGCTGCCCGGACGATCCGGATGCCCAGCTCGTACGTGCGGGGTCGTTGCGGGAACGAGCCTGGCAGGTACGCGGCGGACACTGGGCCTCCACCGTCCGCCCGGAGCAGTGGGCCGAGTTCGGCCGCCTCCTGCCCCTGGCCGAACGGGCCCTCGACCTGGCCTCGTACCTCGCGCCCGAGGACCCCACCCCGTGGGCGCACCGGCTACGAATCATGATCGACCGCAGCGCGCCCCGGGAAGACCTCGATGCGGTGTGGGCGGAGCTGGTCCGACGGGACCCCTGGAATCGAGACGGGCATGTTTCCCAGCTGACCTCCCACTGCAGGAAGTGGGGTGGCTCGCACGAGGCGATGTTCGACTTCGCGCGGTCGGTCGCGGCCACGGCCCCACCCGGCTCGCCGCTCCACCTGCTGCCGGTGCGAGCTGCCTGCGAGTGGGCGCTCTGGGAACAAGAGCGTGAATACAGTGGCACCGCCGAGGAGATCGACCAGCGATGGCGGCTGGACCCGACCATGCAGTCTGATCTGGATGGCGCGTTGCACCGCTGGTTTCACCAGCCGGCCAGCCGGCACGCCGAGTGGCTCGCGGACGTGAACTTCCTGGCCTACGGGCTGGCCCGTACCGGGCGCGACGCCGACGCCGCGCCGGTCTTCGCCTCGATCGGCCGGTACATGGCCCCTGTTCCCTGGGCCTGGTGGGACGACAAGAATTCCACCAGCGCATTCTTCCGAGCCCGCCGCCGAGCCCGCCGGGCTTGACCTGGCCTGGCCTGCCCTGGCCTGGCCTGGCCTGGCCTGGCCTGCCCTGGCCTGGCCTCCGCGCGGCTACACCCACGCCAGGAAGCGGCGATACAGATCCGCGTTCCGGTGGACCTGCGCCAGCTGCCCGTCGGCCTCGGCCATCAGCGCCGCCAGATAGACGCGTAACGCGACGCGGTTGTCGTGGTATTCAGCCCGCAGAGCGCGGCGAGCTGAGCGGCAGGGCCACTCAGCCTGACAGGTGTCACATCCCCACAAAGGCCGCATCGGCAGGTGCCGCCCGTTCGCCATCAGGAGGCCCGGATCCGCGCCAGCGCGGCGAGCAGGACCACGCGTAGCGCCGCTTCGTCAACTGTCGGCGGGTAGCCAACCGGGGCTACCCCGACCGCCCGGCCGACCGATGGCGGACGGCGTCTCCGACCAGCACCCCACCGCCCACCACCTCGATCCGTCGGCCGGGCAGTCACCGTAGCGCCCCGATCACGATGGCGGCGACGACGATCACCACGATCAGGGTCGCCACCGCCTTCTGCCTGGTAGTCGGTGGCGGGGTGGGCACCGACGGGGCGGCTCGCCGTACCCGATCACCATCGGCCAACGGCGGCGCGCCGTGCGGATCATGGTTGGCCCGCACCTCGGCAGGCTTGTTGTCGTCGACCATCACAGCCTCCGTAGCCCCGCCAGCACGGCCGCGAGCACGTCCTCGCTCGGACGCACACAGCCGACACCAGCGCAGCCGACACCAGCGCAGCCGACACCAGCGCAGCCGACACCAATGCCGGCGAGTAGCCGCTGCTCTGAATCGAATCCGGTCTCGACGGCGAGCGGATCGCTACTCGTCGGGTCAGGTGACGCAGTTCGGCGTGCGCGCTGCGGCAGCCGGTCGAGTGATTGGTATTCAGTAGCTCTCCTCATGAATGCTCCTGTTTGAAAGGCATACAGCGGTGCTTGCTCCACCCCGGGCGGCGGCTTCCCCCGCCGCCCTGTAGCCCACGATCAGCGCAATCGATCTCGGATGCAACGTCTCGAACTACGAACCTCTATGCAGGGCGACCCTTTTAGGGAATGATGCGAATGCCATCTCATGACATGCCAGCCAACGCATCAGGATGAGACAGGGAGACCTCACCAATGACCGACGTCGGATCGACAGTGCCGAGGCGGCAACTTGGCAGGCTGCTTCGACAGGCGCGGGAACAGGCCGCCATCGGGCTGGAAGCCGCTGCCGCTGATCTTGAATGGTCCCGCGCCAAGATGTATCGCATCGAGTCGGGGCAGGCGCCCGTCCGCGTGTTGGACGTTGATCAGATGTGCCGGCTGTATGGCGCGTCAGCCGAGATGACGGAGGTCATGAAGAGCCTCGCCAAGGAGTCGAAGAGTAAGGGCTGGTATCACTCCTATGGCGAGGCGATCCCCCGCTGGTTCGAGCTGTATGTCGGGCTGGAGTCAGCGGCCAGCCGGATCCGGACCTACGAGCATGCTGTCGTGCCAGGGCTACTCCAGACTCCGACGTACGCCGAGCAGGCCATCCGCACCAGGCCGGACCTTCCTTCGGAAGAGGTGGCGAAGCTCGTGGAATTACGCGCCGAACGGCAGCGCCTGCTGCACCGAAAGCGGCCCGCTGCCCCAACCCTGGACGTCGTCCTGGAAGAGGCGCTCCTGCACAAGAACGTGCCCGGGATGCGTGAACAGATCGAACGACTGCTCGAGGCCAGCACGACTCCGCACATCTCCGTGCGGGTGATGCCCCTCGGCGGCAAGCTCAGCCAGGTGGTGACATCGGGAAGCTTTGTCATCCTGGACTTCCCCAAAATCGGGCTTCGGCCCTCCGAGCCGACCACGGTCTACAATGAAGGGCTGTCCGGTGCCCTCTACCTCGATCGCATAGCGGAGGTCCGAACGTACGCTGACGCCTGGAATGTGCTGACCGCACAGGCGCTGGACGCCGACGACTCCCGGAAAGCCCTACACACGATCAAGGAGAAGTACTATGACCAGACTCAGTGACGCGATGTGGCGCAAGTCCGGCCGGAGCTCGGGCCAAGGGAACTGCGTGGAGGTTGCCGACAACCTTCCGGGTGTCGTGGGTGTCCGGGATTCCAAGGACCCGACCGGCCCCGCCCTCACCTTCGGCCCGGCAGCCTGGCGCCGGTTCGTCACCTACACCAAACAGCGCTGACCCAGCAGCCAGAGCGAAGGCCCGGCCTCCCGTGGGGAAGCCGGGCCTTCTGCCGCACCACCTGTTCTGAGCTGTTGATCGTCCGCTGTGGCGGGCCACCGGATGGCGTCCGGCGCCCCGCCACTGTCGGTTGGATCAGTAGACGTTGACGCCGTAGACGTTCAGGGCTTCAACGACCGGCTGGAAGAAGGTCGTGCCACCGAAGAAGCAGTTGCCGCTACCGCCGGAGGTGAGGCCGAGCGCGGTGGAGCCACTGAACAGCGAACCGCCGCTGTCGCCCCGCTCCGCGCAGACGTTCGTGCGGATCAGGCCACGAACCGTGCCTTCGGCGTAGTTGACGGTGGCGTTGAGTCCGGTGACCGAGCCGCTGCGCAGGCCGGTGGTCCGGCCTGAACGCTGCACGGACTGGCCGACGAAGGCGTTGCCGGCGGACGTGATGTCCTGGTGACTACCGTTGTAGAGGTAGACATAACCCGGCTCGTAGCCGCTGAGGCTCACGATGCCGTAGTCGTTGCCGGGGAAGCTGGACCCGGCGGTGGGGCCAAGGTAGGTGCTCAGCGAGCTGTTGGCGTACCAGTTCGAGATAGCGTCGGTGCAGTGCCCGGCGGTGAGGAAGTAGTAGTTGCTGCCGCTGCGGACGTTGAAGCCGAGCGAGCACACACCGGCGCTGCCGTAAATTGCCTCGCCTCCGGTGATCCGGGTGCTGTACACACCCGCCTCCGACTCGATGCGCACCGCACCGCCGCTGCGGGCCACCGCAGCCTCGACCCGCGCCAGCTTGGTGCCGGTCACCGTGCTGTCGACGGAGACGACGACCTGGTTGGTCGCCGGGTCCGTCCACCAGGCGGTGCCGGGGATCTTGGCTGAGCGTTCCAGCTCTGCGGTGGCGCGCTGCAACTCAGCGGCACCACGCTCGACGATCTTCGGGGTGGCTCCGGCGGTGCTGACCTGCCGGGCGGCGGCAGCGTCGGTCACCGCGACGGTGACGGTGCCGTCGGCCTCGGCGTAGACCCCGGCGGCGCGGTCGCCAAGCTGCTCGGCCAGGTTAGCGGCGGTTTCCGGTGACGCGTCGGGGGCTGCCGCCTGCGCCGGACTGCCGACGAGTACTCCGACCACCAGCGTTCCGGCCGCGGCCACCGCCGCGGCACGACGCAACGTAAACCTCATAGGTCGCATGTGACACCTCCGTTGGGGGTTGGGAGGAAGGGCCCACGCCGATGGCGGCGGGGCCGGTGGAACAGCCCGGGCCGAGCGGGGGAAACGGCCAGGCTGAAACGAAGTATTCACATGTTTCGATTATTTGGCAAGGCGCACGGGACTTTGACTTGCCCGGCCTAAAGTGCCTTTTTGTCCAATTGCTACCAGATGTGTGGCCAAAGTCACCACGATGGCACACCGCCGCCCCGACACTCGTTTGCGGCCTGAAAAGGGAACTCCGGTGCAGTGCGGGCAATAGATGACAAGAGGGAAGTCACCACCTGATCGCCCAATGCCGCAGCCGTACTAGGTTGGAGGTCGGTCTACCGATTCGCCACCGAAACCCGGTCGACCGAGCTGGTCCCGCGACGGGAGGGAAGCAAGTGGGCAGCACTTCGGAGCACCAGACGCCGACGCCGGGGCCGGAGTCCCTCACCGACCTACTCGGTGGGCGACGTGGCGCGATCGACGCCACCGTGCCGCCGGTGGCGTTCGCGGCCGGCTGGCTCCTCGGCGGCGAGTCGCTGCAGATCGGGGTCGGCGCGGCGCTGGTGACCGGCGCGGCCGTGGCGGGCTGGCGCTGGCGCCATGGACATCGACCCCGGTCAGTGTTGGTGGGCCTGCTCGCCGTCTGCGTCGGCGCGCTGGTCGCGCTTCGGACCGGACGAGCCGAGGACTTCTTCCTGGTACAGCTCCTCGCGAACGCGGCAAGCGCTCTCGCCTGGATGGTCAGCATCGTGATCCGCTGGCCACTCCTGGGAGTGGTCGTCGGCGGCGTGTTGCGCCAGCGGACCCGCTGGCGCCGAGACCCGGCGCTGCTGCGGGCCTACGGGCGCGGCAGTTGGGTCTGGACCGCCAGCTTCCTGCTGCGGGTTTCGGTCTTCCTGCCGCTGTGGCTCGGCGGCCAGGTGGTCGCGCTGAGCGTGGCCCGGGTAGCGCTGAGCTGGCCGTTGGTCGCTGCCGTCCTCGGGGTGAGTTGGGTGGTGGTGCGCCGTTCACTGCCGGCCGGTCATCCGGGGCTACGGCATCCGGCACCCCCGGGCGAAGCATCGACGCGGGCCGCACAGGTGGCGCGGTGCAAGTCGGCGGGCAGCCCAGGCTAGACAATAAGGGAGAGGCCGCCACGGGGGGAGCGGCCTCTCCGGTGACTTACATTACCCCGTCGCGATCAGCTCCGCGCTCCCGGGGCACACGTTTTTTGGCCAGTTTGCATATCGCGCACACTCCGGCCATTCGGGCGTCCCGGAACCAGGCTGAATCGAGGACCCTGGATCGCCCCGCCTCCTCTCGTATCGACCCAGCGATCCGGGGGTAATGTCCGTTAGGTTCCAAATCTGCAGTCAGTCATTCGGAAAGAGCCGCCCAAAGTCGGCATACGCCATCGCGACATCGGCCTGGGCCCAGAACCGGTGGTAACGGAACGTCGGCTCCGCGCCGCCGTCCAGATAAGCCTGGACCTTCGGCCAGTCCGGATCGTTGAGGTAGAACGACCGGATCTCGACGAAACTCCTGCCCGCCTCGATCACGTCGCCGTTGGGCATCGTGCCCGTCCAGCCCGGCGGCAGGTAGAGGCCCTGCCCGGTGCTGGCGTCGTAGACATCGTCGAAGCGCTCGTAGTCGCCGCGCGTCTCCACCGTCGACACGCCCAGGGCATCGCTCGCCGCGTGTAGCGCGTCCAACAACCCCTTGGCCGTGTTCTTCGCGGCCACGTTCCCCGACCTCGCCGCGTACGCGGTCAGGGTCCGGGCGTAGGCGGCAGCGGCACCGACGTCCTGGCCGGTCTCGGTCACCTCGACGTGCAGATCGGTGTTCGGCTCCGGGTTGGTCGGGTGCCACGTGTTCGGCTGGCCCGTCCAGGTGAGCTCGGCCGGGATCGACCAGTCGGCGCCCAGCGTGGTGTTGGCGATCGCCCACGGCACCCACCGGTCCAGCAACGCCTCGGCCCGGGCGTCCCCGGTCTCGAGGTACAGCTCGGCGATCCGGTGCATCGACCAGACCTGCATGCCGAACCACTGGTTCGACGGCGGGTCGTGATAGACCGGCTTCTCGTCGTAGAACATGCCGTAGAAGGTCGGCGTGCCCGCGGGTGGCTGACCGTACCGGCCGCCCCAGCTGTTGGTCGCGCCACCGGCGATCGCGCCCTCGGCGGACTGAAGCCAGGTATACAGCTCCAGCTGCCGCTGCAGACTCTGGGCCCAGTCGGTGGTCGCGCTCGGCGACCTCGGCTCCAGCTCCGGCACGGTGGTCAGGGCCCAGGCGGCGAAGGGGTTCTGGTAGCCGAAGTGGTTGTGGCTGGAGCCAATCCGCCACGACCAGTTCTGACCCTGCTCGTACGCGCCACCCCAGGCGTAGTACCAGGACAGGAGGTAGTGCGCGGACTCCCGACCACTGCCGGCGGGGCAGGTGGACGCCCCGACACAGTTGCCGATCTGCTTGAAGTACTTGTCGAACATCGCGTACCGCAGGTAGTCGCCCAGCTTGGCGGCCTTGGCCACGGTGGCCGCCACCTCCGCGGCCCGGCCCTGCTGCGTGGCCCAGGTCAACGCCCAGTAGGCGGCCTGCACCGCTCGGGCGTCGGCGTCCGGCGCGTTGGTGTACTTCCACTGCTTCGCCGGCGCGTTCTGCTCCTGGACGGAGATGTCCAGGAAGCCGTACTGCCCGCCGTGGGTGAAGGTCTCGCAGGACGGCTGCGGGACGGTCTCCCAGACCGACTCCTGCTGCCCACGCTGGAAGGTGTTGATGTACGCCGGCCGGGTGGTGCCGTCGCCACACCGGCCGAAGCCGTAGGTGTTGTCCACGTCGAGCAGCCAGTGCATGCCGTAGATGTCACCGGTGCCGTAGGTGGACTGGAGTTCGGCCCGCAACGGGTCCTGACCGACCGGGACGCTCGGTTGCAGCTGCGCCGGGTACTCGCTGGGCAGGTCGTACTCGGCGGCGTACTGCGCGGTGCCGGGGGCGCCCGCGGTCGGCTGGTCGGCGGCGGAGGGGATGATGTAGTTCTCCAGTACCGTCCAGGCGTTGTTGAACGGCGCCCAGTCCTCGGTCACCCGGCCGTACTGCGCCTCCAACCAGAGCCAGAAGCTGAACGCCTCACTCGTGGTCTCGTGGCCATGGTCCGGCGCCTCGACGATCAGGGTCTCGATGGAGTGGTACGGCACCCCCTCGGGGCTGAAGTACCCAGAATTCTTGATCTTGCCGTACTGGGTGAGGAACCGCGCGATGTACTCGTTGTCGCCACCGGGAGTGTCGTTGTCAATCTCCGTCGCGGTAATCGTCAGGGCGGCGAGGCCGGCGGCGGAGGCGGTGATCGTCGCACGCCCCCCGGCGGTGTCGGCGTCCTCGGCCGCCGACACGGCCACGTCGACACCGGTGTTCCAGTTCCCGCTGGTCAGCGTCAGCGAGGTGGGGGCGACGGTGAGGTCGGAGTCACCGGTACGGCCAAGGCTCACCAGGACGTTCGCGGCCGGCGCCGCACTCAACGTCAGGGTCACGGTGACGCTGCCGCCCTCCGGTACGCCCACCGTGGCCGGGGTAGCGACCAGTTGCGGGCCGGTGGCGGGCCCGACGGTGAAGGACTGCTCCGCGATCGCGCTGAGCCCGGTGTCGTCGTACGCCTTGGCCTGCACGGTGTAGGAGCCGGCCGGCAGCCCCGGCAGGGTGTACGCGTACGGCGCGGTGGTGTCGGTGTTGACCAGCAGACCGTTGCGGTAGAACTCGACCTTGCTGATGCTCCCGTCCGGGTCGCTGGCGGTGGCCGCCAGCGGCACGTCGGCCGGCGCCTCGAAGGGCCCAGCCGGCACGTTCAGCGAGACCGTCGGCGGCTGCTGCGCACCACCGCAGGGAACACCGTTGACGGAGAACGAGGTCGGGTCGGCGTTGGTACCGCTGTATGCGGCGTTGAAGCCGATCTGCGCGGTGCCGCCGGTGCCGAGGTGGGCGTTCCACGCCTCGTTGGTGGCGGTGACGTCGCTGCCGCTCTGGCTCCACCGCGCCGACCAGCCGTGGGTGATGTTCTGGTTGCCGGCGAAGGAAAACCGCAGGGTCCAGTCCGTGATCGGGTCGCCGAGATTGGTGAGGGTGATGTTCGCGGTGAAGCCGCTGCCCCAGTCGTTGGTCGTGTAGCTGACGTCGCAGGCCGGCGCGGCCGACGCGGCCGGCGCGGGTAGGGCCGCCCCGCCGGCTACCGCCAGCATCGCCGCGGTGGCTGTCGCCCAGCCGCGGCGTCGGTTCATGGGTCTCATGCGCGGTGTCTCCTCGGGCCAGGCCGGAGCCGAGACTCCGGCGGGGCGCCTGGCCGTTCTTCCTGCGGCGGTCGAGGCACCCGGGGTGAAGGTCCCCCGGCCAAGGACCGGGGCCGGTGACGTGGCGTGGACGGGCACCCGTCCACCTCGGGTGCCGCACCGGACGTCCCGGCTGCCCTCGGCCCCGCGCTCGCGCGACGGCGGCTCATCCATCAGCTTGCCACGCCTGGAAACGCTCCCACAAGGAGACTGACTCATTCCAGTTAGATGTTTCAATTTTGTTAAGGCGCTTTCACAAAGTAGTTACGAGACGTTACAGTTGCACCAGAAAATTGGGAGCGCTTCCACCTCGCCTCCCACTTCCACAGTGGAAGGAGGTGACTCCACAAGCCACTCGCGTGACCCGGCTCCCCGGTGACACACGCGGGCCAGACGCCGCCGTCCGACCCGGTGTGTCCAGCACCGATGGGGGCGGGGGCTGCCCTCCCCCGCCCCCATCTCGCGCCCCGGCGACAGTGCGACCGGGGCGCACCGCCCCACGCCCCGCCCAGAATCCCCTCGCCTCCGGGCTCCCGCCGGGAGAACCGAAGGCGTACTCTGTTCTTGGGAGCGCTCCCGGTCCGGTTCAGCACTAGCAGAGGAGACTCTCCCGATGTCGACCCTCCCCCACCCCTCGCAGCCCGACAGCGCAGAGCACCAGCCGGCCGGCACCCTGCGCTTCCCACCGAACTTCGGCTGGGGAGCCGCCACCTCCGCCTACCAGATCGAGGGCGCGGCCAAGGAGGACGGCCGGGGCGAATCGATCTGGGACACCTTCAGTCACACCCCCGGACGCATCCGTAACGGCGACACCGGTGACAACGCCGCCGACCACTACCACCGGTACGACGCGGACCTCGACCTCATGGCCGAGCTGGGCCTGCGCAGCTACCGGTTCTCCATCGCCTGGCCCCGCATCCAGGCCGACGGCACCGGTACCCCCAACCAGCGCGGGCTGGACTTCTACCGGCGGCTGCTCGACGGACTACACGACCGCGACATCCAGCCGGTGGCGACGTTGTTCCACTGGGACCTCCCCCAAGCCCTCCAGGACCGGGGCGGCTGGGAATCCCGGGAAGTCGCCTACCGCTTCGCCGACTACGCCGAACACCTCTTCCGCGCCCTCGGGGACCGGGTGCCGACCTGGCTCACCATCAACGAACCGAAGACCGTGGTGCAGAACGGCTACCTCTCCGGCCATCACGCCCCCGGTCACCAGGACCAGCAGGCCGCGTACCTGGTCGCGCACCACCTACAGCTCGCGCACGGACTCGCCGTTCGGGCGTACCGGGCCGGCAGTGGGACCGGGCGCATCGGGCCGGCGTTCAACCTGCACCCGTGCTACCCGGCCGACTCCTCCCCCGACGCGACCAAGGCCGCCTGGCGCTACGACGGCTACGAGAACCGGCTCTACCTCGACTCGACGCTCACCGGCCAGTACCCCCAGGACGTGCTCGACGATCTCGGCCCGGGCCACCGGATGATCCACGGCATCCACGACGGCGACCTCGGCATCATCTCCGCTCCCGTGGACCTACTGGCCGTGCAGTACTACACCCCGTACTACGTCACCGCTGCGGGCACCACCGTGCGCCGCTGGCCCACCTCCGAGGCATCCTGGCAGCAGATCTACCCCGAAGGCATGTACGACATCCTCACCCGGATCACCCGGGACTACGGCCCGATCCCACTGACCGTCACCGAAAACGGCCTGCCCACCCCGGACACCCTCGGCGCGGACGGGACGGTTGACGACGGCCGGCGGATCCAGTTCCTCCGCGACCACCTGGCCGCCACCCACCGCGCCATCGCCGCCGGCGTACCGCTGGAGAGCTTCCACGTCTGGTCCCTGCTGGACAACTTCGAGTGGGCCGAAGGCTACGACCAGCGCTGGGGGCTGGTCTACGTGGACTACCCAACCCAACGCCGAGTGCCCAAGCGCAGCGCACACTGGTACCGCGAGGTGATCGCGGCGGGCGGGTTCTGACCGCGAAGCGCAACCCACGCCGCACTCGGAAGCGGTGCAACAGCGCCGGTGGCGCGAAAGTTCGGTGGCGCGGAGGTCAGGAGGGAGCGGTCAGCTCACCGGTCCGGTCCAGGTCGACGACCCCGGCCGCGTCGCCGACCCGACCGAGTGCCACCAGCGCCGCGCCCGTCGCGCCGATCTCCGGGCTCCGCTGGTACCAGACCGACCGGGGAGCGAGGGCCACGGCGAAGGCCCGACGCCACCACTCGGACGCCGCCATCGCTCCGCCGCCCAGGACGACCTCGACCGGCCGCGAACCCAGCTCCGACTCCAGGGCCGCCAGGTCCACCGCGACCAGTTCGCTCAGGCCCCGCATCAGGCCGGCCAAGATCTCCACGGCGGTGGTGTCGAAGCCGAGCCCGGCCAACACTCCGGAACCCGCCGGAGCCAATCCGGGTGGCCGGTCGCCCCCGAAACAGATGTTCACCAGGGGTCCACCGCCGACGACGGGCACCCGGGCCAGGGCCGCGCTCAGCTCGGCCCGGTCCGGGAGCCGCAGCTCCCGGTTGGCCCAGGCGAAGAGGTTGCCGCCCGCGGAGTACGCCTTCCCGGTGACGATGTGCCGCTGGTCAACCCGGTACCGCCAGAGGCTCGGTGCCAGCCGGGGCAGCGGCTCCCCCGGCGCGACCGCCCGCACCACCCGGACCGCCGCCGAGGTGCCCACCGTCACCGCCGCCCGTCCCGGATCAACGCAGCCCGAGCCGACATTCGACGCGGCCCCGTCACCGATCGGGGCCGTCCACCGGGCCCTAGCCAACGGCGGCCAGCGGCGCGCGTACTCCGAGCGCAGCCGACCATGCCAGTCCACCGGCGCCAACTCCGGCAACTCCCCCGAGCCGGTGTCGGCCAGCGCACACGCCTCCGGGTCCCAGTCCATCGAGCCGAGGTCGAGCAGGCCGGTGCCGGATGCCTGCGACACCGACATCGGGACCGGGTCCAGCAGCACGCCGAGGACGTACTCGGCCAGCCCGGCGAAGCGGGTGGCGGAACCGCCGACCCTCGCCCGTAGCCAGGGCAGCCGGACCGACCAGTAGCAGCGATGCCACCAGGTGCCGGTGCGCTGGTGGAAAGCCTCCGGGTCGCGCGGGCCGGATTGCCCGGGCAGCGGCACCGGTCGGGTGTCCAGCCAGGTGAGCACCGGGCCGATCGGGGTGCAGTCGGCGGCGAGCGCGACCACCGAGTGCCACTGCGCGGAGGTCGCCACCAGTTCGACGCCGTCCAGGTGCCCGCCGGCGGCCAACTCGTCCAGGCACTGCCCCAGGCAGGCGAGGTAGCTCTGCGCATCCAGCGTGCCGGCGCCGTCCCCGCCGATGACAGGACTCACCGGCCGCCGGGCCAACGCCCCGGGCAGCAGCCGGACTGCCTCGTCGAGCACCAGGCCACGTACCGAGGAGGTGCCCAGCTCCAACGCGAGTGTGGTCATCGTCGGTCACGCTATCCGGCCCGGCGGAGTGAAGCTCTCGCTTCCGCCCCTGGCCCTCGTCGTCACGCTGTCCGACCCGGCGAGGTGAAGCCCTCACTTCCGCCCTCGGCGACGACCGCGTAGGCTGGTCGGCATGCTCGCGCACCCGCACCGCTGGTGGCCCGCCGACCCGGCGGCCGCGCTCCGCGCGTAGCATCACGCGGCCGCCCGTCGAGGCGGCCATCGGTCTCGGACCGGCACCGGACCGCCCGTCGGGTGGCACCGGACCGAGGAGACCCGATGACCCACCTTCCCCTGCTACTCGCCGCCGTCGCCGCCGGCACCGACCCCGGCCCGTTCGCGCTCGTCCGCCGTGAGGGCGCCGACCACCTCGACCTCTACACCGGGTCGGTACGGGTGGTGGAACGACTCGCCGACATCCCGCTGTCGACCGGGGCAGCGGGGCCAGCCACCCTCGCGCTGGTGCCCTACCGGCAGGTGATCGAACGGGGCTTCGACTGCGTTGACGACGGCGCCCCGCTGGAGTGCCTGGTGATCGACCGGCACGAGGAGATTGACCTCCCGACGGCGCTGGCGGCGCTGCCGGACGCCGCGGTGGTCACCCGGAACGCGGGCTTCGACAGCTCCGACGAGGAGTACGCGGCCACCGTCGACCGGGTCCTGGCCGACGAGATCGGCCAGGGAGCAGGCGCCAACTTCGTCATCCACCGCACGCTGCACGCCACCGTGCAGGGTGCGCCGCTGGGGGCGGCGCTGGCGGCGCTGCGCTCGCTGTTGCTACGCGAACGCGGTGCCTACTGGACGTTCGTCGTGCACACCGGCGCTCGGACGCTGGTGGGGGCGAGCCCGGAGCGGCACGTCAGCGTGGACGACGGGCTGGTCCTGATGAACCCGATCAGCGGCACCTTCCGCCACACCGGCGCTGCTGCCGACCGGGCTGACCTGCTGCGCTTCCTCGCCGACCCGAAGGAGGTCGAGGAGCTGTACATGGTCCTCGACGAGGAGCTGAAGATGATGGCCTCGGTGGCCGAGCGGGGAGGCCAGGTGGTCGGCCCGTACCTGAAGGAGATGTCTCACCTCGCCCACACCGAGTACCTGCTGGCGGGGCGAGGCTCGAAGGACGTCCGCGACGTGCTGCGGGAGACGATGTTCGCCCCCACGGTGACCGGCAGCCCGATGGAGAACGCGTGCCGGGTCATCGCGCGGCACGAGCGCACCGGGCGCGGCTACTACGCGGGGGTGCTGGCGCTGCTCGGTCGGGACGAAAGCGGCCGGCAGACCCTCGACGCCCCAATCCTGATCCGTACCGCCGCGCTCTCCCCCACCGGTGAGCTGCGGGTGTCGGTCGGGGCGACCCTGGTCCGACACTCGGTCGCCGCCGGGGAGGTCGCCGAGACCCACGCCAAGGCCGCCGGGGTGCTCGCCGCGCTGGGCCTCGGCCCGCAGGCACCCGCGGCAGCCACGGGGGCGGTGCCACGGCTCGCCGACGACCCGGAGGTACGCGCGGCGTTGGCCGCCCGCAACGCGCCGCTGGCCCGGTTCTGGCTGGACCAGCGGCCGGCGGACACCCCCGGCCGTCCCGGGCTCACCGGCCGCCGGGCGTTGATCGTGGACGGGGAGGACACCTTCACCGGCATGCTCGCCCACCAGCTACGGGCACTCGGCCTCAGCGTTACCGTGCGGCCCTGGGACGCGCCCGGCCCGCGGGACGGATTCGACCTGGTGGTGGTCGGCCCGGGACCCGGTGACCCGGCAGCGCTGACCCAGCCGAAGATGGCGGCGCTGCGCCGGCTGCTCACCGAACTCCTCGCCACCGGCCAGCCAACCCTCGCGGTCTGCCTCGGCCACCAGCTGCTCTGCGGGCTGCTCGGGCTGCCCCTGCACCGCCGGGACGCCCCGTACCAGGGGCTGCAGCGGGAGGTGGAAATCTTCGGCGTCCAGCGGCGGGTCGGCTTCTACTCGACCTTCACCGCCCGAGCGGAGACAGATCGCCTGCCCACCCCGTACGGCCCGGTGGAGGTGGCCCGGGACAACACCAGCGGTGCGGTACACGCGCTGCGCGGCGCCGGCATGGCTGGGGTGCAGTTCCACCCCGAGTCGGTGCTCAGCCCGGACGGCGTGGATGTGCTCGCCGACCTGTTGGACGACCTGCTGCCCGCGGCGAGCCGCCGGTGCCCACGACCCGTGGCACGGTGACACCGGCAACCCGGCAGCCGCCTCGCCCCTGCGCCACGCGGGTTAACCGGCGTACGAAGGGGAAGTCCACCCGCGCGTTCCGCCAGGACTCGGGGGGTGCCAGTGCGGGATCCAGAACCGACCGTCTCACCGGTTGTCGACGCATGGACCACATCTCGGACATCATCGGCGCAGGATTGGCACACCGAACGGCTGATGGAGGCGAAGGGGGAGAACCGGGTCAGCGTGGTGCTACCCGCCTACAACGAGGAGGCGACGACCGGGCCGATCGTCTCGACGATCCGCGAACACCTGATGGAGCAGATCCCCCTCGTGGATGAGCTGGTCGTGGTCGACTCCCGGTCCACCGACCGGACCGCGGAGGTGGCCCGGGCCGCCGGGGCGGAGGTGGTCAGCCAGGACGAGATCACCCAGGGCCTGCCCCGGCTGACCGGCAAGGGCGATGCGCTCTGGGCCGGCCTGGCCGCCACCGACGGAAACCTCGTCGCCTTCGTCGACGCTGACCTGCGTGAGTTCCGGCCGCACTTCGTACGTGGTCTGCTCGGCCCGTTGCTCACCGACCCGTCGGTCGATTTCGTGAAGGGCTTCTACCACCGACCGCTGGAAGACCAGTCCGGCCCCGAGGAGGACAACGAGGGCGGGCGGGTGACGGAGCTGATGGTCCGGCCGCTGCTGAACCTGTTCTGGCCGGAGCTGGCCGGCTTCGTGCAGCCCCTGGCCGGCGAATACGCAGGTCGACGTCAGGTGCTGGAACAGCTGCCGTTCGTCACCGGCTACGGGGTGGAGACGGCCATGCTGGTTGACCTGCTGGAACTGGTCGGCCTGGACGCGCTGTCCCAGGTTGACCTTGGCATCCGGAAGCACCGCCACCAGGACACCGAGGCGTTGGGGCGGATGTCCGCGCAGATCATGCACACCGTCTGGGCACGGTTGCAGCAGCAGGGCTGGGCCGTCGCGGGAACCAGCCCAGCTACCCTGCTGGCCCAGTTCCGCCGCGGCGACTCGGAGGAGCTACCCAACCTGGACCGGGAGATCGTCGTCAACGACGTTTCGGTGCAGGAACGGGCGCCCCTGCGGGAGCTGCGGCACCTGGTGCCGCGCCGGTAGCGGCGGCGCCAACACCTCGGCCGTGGAGTCACCCCCTGGCCACCCGGGCAGCGGCGTTGCCCGGTCGGGTGGGTCAGGGGATCCGGACCAGCAGCAGCGCGGCCACGGCGCTACCGGCCGCGACTCCCAGGAGAACCCGCATGATGCCGGTGGCGAGGTTGCCCTGCTCGATCAGCGTGCCGGCCGTCGCGATCGCGAGGCCCGAGCCGGCGGAGAGGATCGAGAGCGTGGTCCCGGATGCCTCGCCGGCTCGCTCGGCCGGGACCATGGCCTGCGTGCCCATGTTGGTCAGGGTGAGCCCGGTCCGGTAGCCGAACCCGGCGACGGCCAGGCCGATCAGGTACGGCACGATCTCACCGCCAAAGGCCACCACGACCAGGCCGACCGCCCCGACCAGGGTGGCCGCGGCGATCAACCGACGCACCTCGACCCGTTGGCTGAGCCGACCCGCGAACGGACCGGCGATGCCACCGCTGATCGAGGCGGTGAGGACCGCCAGGCCCGCGACGAACGGCGAGTAGCCCCGGACCTGTTGTAGATGGATGGTGGTGGCGAAGATCGTGACCACGAAGGCGATGTTGGCGACCAGCCCCATCAGGGTCACCGCCACGAACTTGGCGTCGTAGAAGAGGTCCAGCCGGACCAGCGGACTTTCGGCGACCCGTTCCCGGAGCACGAACGCGGCCAGCAGCACCAGCCCACCGACAGCGAGGGCGGTGGCCACCACCGGTCGCCAGGCGTTCATCCGGTCCGCGGCCACGGTGATCGCGAGGATCCCGAACACCACCACGACCAGACCCGCCAGGTCAATCGCCCTCGACACCGTGGGGTCCCGCGACTCCGGCAGCCAGGCGACGATGGCGACGATGGCGACAACGCAGAGCGGCACGTTCACCAGGAGCACGCTGCGCCAGCTGAGCCACTCGGTGACCCCGCCGCCGAGCAGCGGCCCCAGCGCCAGCGCCACCGCCCCGATGCCGTAGGCTTTGCCGATCGCCCGCTTCGCCTGCTTCCCCGGGAATGCCTCGGTGATCACCGCGAAGGCGAGGGGGAACACGATGCCCGAACCCATCCCCTGCACGGCCCGAAAAGCGATCACGATCGGCAGGTCGGAGCCCAGACCGGCACCGAGCGAAGCCGCCCCGAAGATGAGCAGGCCGACCAGCAGCATGCGGCGGCGACCGAGGATGTCGCCGAGCTTGCCACCGGGGATGAGAAACGCCGCCTGGGCCAGGATGTAGCCGCTGACCACCCAGTGCAGATCAGTGGTGGTGGTACCCAACTCCGCCGCCATCGCCGGCAAGGCGAGATTCAACGCATAGAAGTCCAGCTGCACGAGGAAGATGCACGCGGCGGCCGCAAACAGGGTCAGCTCGCGCCGCGGCCGGGCCTCCTCCCCCGCCGATGCGTCACCTTGGCCGTGGGGCTGGGGCAGACGCGGACGGAACGACACATCGAATCGTACCATTCATACGAGAATGTCTTCCTTGTTCCGCAGCCCGTACCTCACCTGCGGCCAGTGCGGCCCGAACACCCTGGACACAAATAGTTAACAGTCTTAATAATGGAAGGGTGACGTAGCTACCGACAGATGCCTGTCCGGGCCTGGAGGCTCCCATGAAGCGTCCCAGTTCCCTGATCCTGCCCCTGGTCACCGTCCTGACCGTCGCGCTCGGCGCGGCCTGGCTGGCGAAACCGGCGTACGCCGCCGGCCCCACCGCGGCCTTCGCCAAGGTTTCCGACTGGGGCACCGGGTGGGAGGGTAAGTACACGATCACCAACGGCGGCAGCAGCAGCGTGACCGGCTGGAGTGTCGCCTTCGACCTGCCCGCCGGCACGACGGTCGGCACCCACTGGGAGGCGCTGCTGCACTCCTCCGGCCAGCGGTACACCTTCAGCAACCAGTCCTGGAACGGCACCATCGCGCCGGGCGCAGCGGTCTCCTTCGGCTTCATTGGCAGCGGGCCCGGCTCACCGACCAACTGCCAACTCAACGGCGCGGAGTGCGGCGGCGCACCACCGCCCACCACGTCTCCACCACCGCCCACCACCGCGCCGCCCACCACCAGCCCACCGACCACCGCGCCGCCCACGACCCCACCCCCCACCACCGCTCCCCCGAATGACGACCTGCCCGCGCACATCCTCACCGGCTACTGGCACAACTTCGACAACCCGGCGGTCGAGCTGCGCCTGCGGGAGGTCCCCGCCGAGTACGACGTGGTCGCCGTCGCCTTCGCCGAGGCGACCGCCACCCCCGGCGAGGTGACCTTCGCCGTCGACCCGGGTCTCTCCGCTGCACTGGGTGGCTACACCGATGCGGACTTCTCGGCCGACGTACAGACGCTCAAGAGCCAGGGCAAGAAGGTCATCATCTCGGTCGGCGGCGAGACCGGACGGGTTACCGTCAACGACGCGGCCTCCGCGGTCGCCTTCGCCGACTCCGTGTACGCGTTGATCCAGCAGTACGGCTTCGACGGGGTGGACATCGACCTGGAGAACGGTCTCAATCCCACCTACATGGCGCAGGCCCTACGGTCCCTGCGGGCCCAGGTCGGTGCTGGACTGATCATCGCAATGGCACCCCAAACCATCGACATGCAGAACCCGACCACCAGCTACTTCAAGCTGGCGCTCGACATCCAGGACATCCTGACGGTGGTCAACACCCAGTTCTACAACTCCGGCGCGATGCTCGGCTGCGACCAGCGGTTCGCCTACAGCCAGGGAACGGTGAACTTCATCGTCGCGCTGGCCTGCATCCAGCTGGAGGCGGGGCTGCGGCCGGACCAGGTCGGGCTTGGCCTGCCAGCCGGCCCCGGGGCGGCCGGTGGGGGGATCGTCGCACCCGGCGTGGTCAACGCCGCGTTGGACTGCCTGACCAGGGGGACGAGTTGCGGCAGCTTCCGGCCACCCCGCACCTACCCGGGGCTGCGTGGCGCAATGACCTGGTCGGTGAACTGGGACGTGACCAACGGCAACAGCTTCGCCCAGACCGTCGGCCCGCACCTGGACACCCTGCCCTGACTCCGCTGAGGTGGGCAGCGAACGCCCGAGGGTCGGCGCCGCCGAATCCGGTGCTGCCGACCCTCGTGTTTTCCCGCTACTGGCTCAGCCGAAGAAGCTGAGGTAGCCGAGGAGAGCGCCGTAGCCGATGAAGCCAGCCCCCAGCACCCGGAGCCCCCGCGCGGACCCCCGCCCCTGTTCCGCCGGTCGGAGCACCAGCTGGGGGATCCAGTAGTAGCTGATACCGCGCAGGGTGAAGAAGACTCCCAGCAGGGTCACCAGCACCTCCGGCAGGCCACTCCACTCGAAGTGGGTGACCAGTACGCCGAAGCCAACAAAGAGGTGCACCATGCCGGAGATGTTCACCGCCATCAGGTCCGACCGGTCGGCCCGCTGGGTGAGTCGCAGATAGAACTGGGTGGCCACGATAAACGCGACTCCGGAGGTCAACAGATACAGCGAGAGGATTTTTCCGAGCGTCTGGGTCAGGTCCATGTTCGCCGCCTCAGGGGGTGTGAGTAGCAATCAATCAGGTGCGAAAGATCCCGTTACCAAGTAGCTCCGACGCAACGCGCCCGTAGGTTGACTCCACCGCTGTCGCACCATCGAGGGCGGTCAGGTCAACGCCGAGCAGCCGCTGCACATGTTCGTGGAGTGCGAGTGCGCCCAGGGACCAGATCGCCAGGAGCGCCGCCCGTTCGTAGGGGTGATCCGTCGGTCGGATCAAGCCCGAGGCGACTCCGTCGGCGAGGTAACCGACCGCGTCATTGACCATCTCGTCAACCAGCGCGGCCGTGTGCGGGGAGCCGTCGGCCAGCGTCCGGGCCAGGTATCGCAGCAGCGGCGGCCCGTCACCCAGGTCACGCAGCTCCGCCGGATCGAACCTTCCGGCCCTCATCACCTGCTGCTTGTGCTCCCGCACGAAGGCCGCGACATGCTTGTCGCAGGCCACTCGTAGCCCGTCCTTCGTACCAAAGTAATGAATGATCAATGATGGGTGGACGTCGGCTGCCGCCGCTATGGCACGGACCCCGGTGCCCGCCACACCCTGATCGGCGAAGAGGGTGATAGCGGCAGCGAGGATGCGCCTCTTTGTGGAGGACTTGTCGCCTCTCGGCGGCGATTCATCGGACACCCTGCAGATGCTAAACGAACGTTCGATTAATGTCTAACTATCTCAATGATCGCCATGATCATATCCACTACTCACGCTGGCCGGGGCCCACGGGCGTTTCAAGATCATGATGTGAGGCCGAGGATGGTGAAGGGCCTGGTCATGTTACGGCTGGCCCAGCGGGTGGCTTCGGTGATGTCGTAGCGTCCGGCCAGGCGGAGGGCGTTGATGGCGAGGTTGCGCATGGAGGCCAGGACGCGGGGTCCGTTTCGGGTACGGACTTGGCTGGCGTCTTCGTGGTAGCAGGTGTCTCTGATCCAGTGCAGCGATTCGATAGCCCAGTGGCCCTGGTTGAAGGCCGCGATCTGGGCAGGTGTGGCCTGTTCGGGGGTGTGGCTGGCCACGCCGAGTTGGGCGGCGGCGCGCAGGTGCCGACCGGCGGCGTTGGTGACGTAGCGTTCGATCAGCCAGACCTGGTTGACGTGGGGAAACGGCAGGTCGGCCGGGGCAGGTAGGACCTGGATCGTACGCCGGTTGGTCCGCCCGTGGCTGGTGTCGATGCGAGTGGCGGCGGCCGGCGTGTCCGGCCAGGGCAGCGTGTTGAGGGCGTCGAACAGGGCCTGCCGGTTCTCCTTGACCGGGAACACGAACCGGCCGCCGCGGGAGTGGATGAGTTCGGCGGTGGCCTTGACGGTGTGCAACGCGTCGGCGGTGACGGTCCTGCCGTCGAGGTCGAGGGTTTCCAGCAGGTCGCGGGCGCGGGCCGGCTCGTTGGTCTTGGCCCCGGCGACGTCGACCTGGCCGATCACCACCGCCGGTGTGCCGGGCTCGACGCCGCCGGCCAACGCCGCGAGCAGGTGCAGCTGCTGCCCGTCGGCGTCGACGGCGCCGCAGACGGTCTTGCCGTCCAACCGGACCAGGTCAGCCGGTGCGGGCGCCGGTGCCGCAGATCGAGATTTTGGCGGGAGCCCTCGGGGAGTGCTTGTCACAAAGCCCCGCCCGACCTATGGCCGGACGGGGCTTTGTCGTTGTGGCAGATGCCGGTGGGACACCCGGTGGCTGCTAGGCGGCCAGCCTGATCCCGTTTAGATCACACACTGTGCTGCCGACAACTCACCCGGCAACGTTTCCAGGACGTCGACGCTGAAGTTGGTCCCAGCCCTCACCGTATAGGTCCCGGCTCCGTGGAAGTCCAGCATTCGGGTGGAGGCGTTCAGCGAGAACCCCGCAGGAAGCTGGGCGCCAGCGTCTTTCGCCTGAGACAAGACGTCATAGACAAAGTAGTTGATGGGGTTGCTGTTTAGAATGCTGGTAGCCGAAAAGGGGCCACCAAAACTGGTGTTCAGTGACAGCGAACCAGTGTAGGTGGATTGCGCCAGCGACGACACGACGTAGCGGGTTTGTCCTGCGGGTACCATCACACGCTGGGATGGCGCGGTGTGAGTCTCATTGATCGACTCGGACTGCGTGTTCGAATTTTGGTACGAGACCGTAACTGACTCTTCGAGGCCAAGGCCGATCACTTCTGAGAGGGCGAAGCTGCCCGAAACCTTCGTGGTTGACGACACGCCAGTGGTTACGGTCGTCGACACCGAGTTCGTGTAGGACTTGCTGAACGAGTGGCTCGTCAGGGTCTGGTCCGAACTTGTGGAGTTCGTCAACCGTGCGCACCCCAGGTAGATCGGGCCATCCGATGCCACCTGCGCCGTACCCACCGGAACCGCATCGGCTTCCGAAACCAAAATTGGTGGGAAGAAGATCTGAAGACCCCCGAAGTAGACGTACCTCGAATGATCTTCGATCAGTGAGTTGATGTTGGTGATCGTCGCCGCCTGTGCGGGCGAGGCAGTCATCAACACCGCAGCCACGGTGCCGATCGACACAGCCAGGAACGCTCGCGTCCGCTTTAATCTCATGCCATTTCTCCTTTGACTTGACGCCTATCCAGTAGGCGACAGACAGATTGATGAAACGTGGCGTGATTCATGGTGGGACTAGCCCAACCCAATTACCCCCATCCCGCATGCTTGGGCGATCCGACTGAGAGTTCGGTGATGACGTCTATGAATCATGCCCGCAATTACTCCGAAGCCCTTCCCGATGGCATCCGCAGCCTTCATTGCGTTATTTAGAGACTAGCTCTGGCTTGGTCCTCTACGCAAGCTATTCCAGCTTGTCCATCATTTGACAGACCATCTGACGTTACCTATGTCTCATTACCGAATTGTTATGCGGCTTGACGAACAAGGCTTGATTAAGTTCCGTAGGTGTCCGGCTTGTTGGTGATGCCCAGGAAGGCCGGGGCCATCGAGTGTGGTTGACGTCGATCAGCACCCGGTGAGTGTGCACCCACGCCGTTCCATTCCACTCGGCATCGGCCAGGTGTGCGCGATCGGCGCCGACGCCGTGCTGATGCTGGAACACTTCGGGAAGGCCAGCGGGCCAGAGCCGGCGGGCGAAGAGTCCCGCCACGAGCACCACGCCCGCCAGGAGCGCCCACGCCGTGGTCAAGCCGGCGCCCGCCCCGACCCAGCCGACCAGGGGGTAGGTGAGCAGCCAGCAAAGGTGGGACAGGGAGAACTGGGCGGCGAACAACGCCGGCCGATCGGCGGCCGCCGACGAGGCGCGTAGCACCCGGTTGACCGTTACGACAATCAGGCCACCGGCGAAACCGATGAGCAGCCAGACACCCATCGCCAACGGCCAGGACGGCACCGTCGACAGCAGCAGCGCTCCGGAGAGGGCGAGCAGAGCTGTGCCAGCGCCGATGAGCAGCACCCCTCGATCCTCGCGTCGGCGCAGGAGCAGCGGCGCGCCGAGCGCCGCCGCGACACTGCCGAGACCGGAGACGGCGAGCAGGAGTGGAACCTGCGCCTCCGTGGCGTTCAGCAGGTCACGCACCACGTTGACCGCGCTGACCAGGGTGACGGCTCCGGAGCCGGCGACCACCATGTTCAACGCCAGCACCGCCCGCAACCGTGGCGCGCCCGCGAACATCCGCATCCCCACGAAAAGGCGCTCGGAGAACCGGACCCGGCTGCTACGTTGCGCCCTGGGCACCGTTGCCGCGCCGACAAACAGCGCGGAGACGAGAAACCCCACCGCGGTCCCCACAAACAAAAGATTGAACTTCAGAACGAGCAGCAACGCGGCGGCGAAGACCGGACTGACGATACTTTCCAGAGCGACGGCGAGCTGCGACGCGGAGAGCGCCTTCGTGTAGTTTCCCTCATCCGGAATGACATCCGGGAGCACGGACTGGAAGGTCGGCGTGAAAGTCGCCGACGCGGCCTGCAGCACCGCGATGAGCAGGTAGATCTGCCAGATCGCCTCGACCCACGGCAGCAGCAGGACAACGCCGAACCGGACCAGGTCTGCAGCCACCAGCACCCCGCCCCGTGGCACCCGGTCCAGCACTGCTCCCACCAGCGGCGACACACACACGTACGCGACCATCTTGATCGTCAGCGCGGTGCCGAGGACCGCTCCGGCCCGCGCGCCCGCGAGGTCGTAGGCGAGCAGCCCGAGCGCCACTGTCGCCAGTCCGCTGCCGATGAGTGCGATTACCTGGGCGGTGAACAGCCATCGGTAGGTTCGGTTGCACAGCAATTCACGCACAATACACCGGTCGCCTTTCTGAAGCTCCCCGCCGAGGAGAGTACCGACAGCAGTTGAATGCGACAATGCTGCTATTGCCAGGTTGAGGCAACGAGCAAACTGACGTAACTGCGCGTCGACACAATTGCCGTCGCGGGTCGTTTCGAGGAACCGGCCCACCCCACCGCCACCGGCGACGCCCACGACGGCGACGTCGGGCTTCGTCCGCGACCGCTGCTGCGGTGGCCCGGACACTTGACGAAGCGGAACGACGCTCCGTATAGTTGCGGAACGCCGCTCCGCTTTGCCATCCGGGGTGCCCGCCCCGCGCGGGCAGCCAAGACGGGTTATCCAACGAGAGGACCAGACGAGATGAGTGAGCCGACCCAGCCTGCCTACACGTTCGGTGTCACCCCCACCCCTGTCCTGTCCGTCAGTCCAGTGGTGCTGCCAGCTCCCGACCGGGCCGTGGATCTACAGGTGCGCGTCTCCGCCCCCACGACCGGAGGCGAGCTACCGATCCTCCTGCTCTCACACGGACACGGCCCCGCACACCACCTGTCCTCACTGAACGGCTACGCCCCGCTCGCGAACTACTGGGCGGCCCACGGCTTCGTCGTCATCCAGCCCACCCACCTCAACTCGAGAACGCTGAACCTGGACCCAGGTGATCCCGAGGCCCCCCTGTACTGGCGGTCGCGGGGTGCGGACATGAAACGGCTCCTCGACCAGCTCGACCAGATCGAGGCCGCCATCGGGCAGCTAGCCGGGCGCCTGGACCGGGACCGCGTCGCCGTGGCCGGGCATTCGTTGGGCGGACACACCGCGAGCCTGCTGCTGGGCGCCCGGCTGACCGACCCGCGCGACGGAACGGAGGTGGATCTCTCCGAGCCCCGGATCAAGGCGGGTGTGCTGCTCGCCGCGCCCGGCCGGGGAGGCGACGCCCTCACCGACTTCACGCTCGACAACTACTCCTTCTTCTCGACCACCGACTTCTCCACGATGACGGCACCCGCGCTCGTGGTCGCCGGCGACCACGACGCCTCCGCCCACCTGACGGTCCTGGGCCCGCAATGGCACACCGACCCCTACTTCCTCTCCCCCGGCCCCAAGTCCCTGCTCACTCTCTTCGGTGCGGAGCACGGGCTTGGCGGCGTCGCTGGATACGACGTGGCCGAAACCACGGACGAGAGCCCCGCGCGGGTCGCCGCCGTCCAGCGGCTCACCTGGGCCTACCTCCGCTCGACCCTCTACCCCGGGGTACCGGCCTGGCAGGAGGCACAGGACGAACTGGCCGGCGGGCCCAACCCGGTCGGCCGGGTCGAGTCCAAGTCAACGCTCGCACGGTAGCCGCGGCGCGCTATCCCCGTGCCGCCAGCGGAACGGCCGCGATCTGCCGCCAGAGATAGGTGTGGCCGGCACGCCGCAGCTCGACCAGGCTGACGGTCTCGACCTGGACCACCACCGGCGGAATCGACCGCACGGTCGCCACCTGCTCGATGACCGGCTTCGCGACGGTGGGTCGGCGGTTGTAGGCGATGCTGACGTGTGGATCGAAGGTCGTGGGGGCGTCAGGTACGGCCCCGGCTCCTCGCACGTGCACGGTCGCGGCGACCACGGCGTGCCGGAGAAGGTGAAACGGCCGGTGCGGACCCACGCTCAAAAAGACCGAGTTCGCCGATCCGGTGAGGGGGCCGACAGTCGCGGCGAAAGGTCGGATGGACGCACACCGCCGGCTGGCCGCGGCGGCCACCGCGAGCGCCTGCGAGCTGGTGATCTCGTCGGTGAAGGAGACCCGTTGCACGGTCAGGTGCAGACCCGCGACGGGAACCAGATCCAGGGTTTCCAGGTGCCCCAGCCGGGCCTGACAGCGCTCGACGAGCCGCTGGACCGCCGGGCGCTCGTCAAACCGAACAATCCAGTGGTAGGAACGGCGGCCCGCCTCCCAGCCGGGCCGCTCCCAGTGGTTGACGAGCCGCTCCAGCTGTCGATAGCGGTGCCAATCCGACCGGATGTACCCGTACTCGTCTGGGCGGTCCGCGGCGCCCTCAACCGGTCTCATCGGTGTGCCTCCCGGGCCGGTCGCGCCGCGCCCCGAGTACCGCACCAACCAGGGCGCTGGTATCTCGGAGGTCGGGAAGAACCGCGTCGGCTCCGCTGGCGGCCAGGGATTCGACACCGTACGCGCCGGTGGCCACCCCCACCGCGAATGCGCCGCTGGAGCGGCCAGCCCTGATGTCCCGTGGGGTGTCCCCGATCAGCACCGTAGGGGCCGGCGGGAATGGGATCCCGTACTTCGCCGTGGCCTTCGTTCGCGCGACCGGCACCAGGTCGGCACGTACCTCGCTGTCCGAGCCGTACGCGCCCACCTCGTAGTCGAGGGCACCGGACAACCCGAACACGGAGACCTTGAGCTGGGCGTTGTGCCGCGTGTTTCCCGTCAGCACGGACTGGACGACGTCACCCTGCCCAGCCAACGCCGCGATGGCCGCCTGTGCCCCCACCTTGGCGTGTCCACGTTCGGCCAACCGCGACGTGAGCGCTTCGAACACCCGGTTCATTATGTCAACCGCCTGTTCCATCACGTCCGGGGTGGCGTCGACTCCGTGCTGTCGCAGCATCAGCCGCAGGACCGCGGGATCGGTCCTGCCCGCGGGGACAATCGGGTACTCCGGGGGTCGGCCGGTCAGCCGGGTGAAGGTCAACGCGTACGCCTCCTTACTCACCCCACCGTTGTCGATCAGGGTGCCGTCGATGTCCCAGAGCACCAGCAGCGGGCCAGCGGCACCGGGCGCCCCGCGAGCAGACTCTGGTCCGGTGTGGTCCCTGTGCTGGACGGGGGGCGTTCGCTCGCCGCTGGCTGTCACATAGGTCGTTGTAGCACCTGTCCTGCCGGTTACCGGCCGACTTGCCGCCTGCGCGGTCGCCCGAGCGGCAGGTCACGCTACCCACGAGTGGCACCGGACCTCGGCTGGTTCCGGTATGCGACGGCTGCAGGCGGCATCAGGGGCCCGGTGCTCAGGGAACGCGCTGGCGGGATCCGCTCGGAAAACGCGGACGGAACACTACCCCCGCCACCTACCTTTTGTGCAGCTAAGTCGTCTTCATCCCGCATAGTGCGCTAAATCCCAGTCGACTACCCGCCGTAAGCGACGAACCCGGCAAGTCGTACGGTGGTTACCGGAGGTTCCACATGCGCGTATCGGTATTTAGCACGAAACCATACGATCGGGAGTTCCTGTCGGCGGCCAACCCGGCCGACGGCCACGAACTGGAGTTCCTCGAGCCCCGGCTGACCCCGCAGACCGCCAAGCTCGCCAGCGGCGCAGCGGCGGTCTGCGCGTTCGTCAACGACGACCTCGGCACCGAGGTACTGGAGCGGCTGGCCGCGGACGGCGTCCACCTGATCGCGCTCCGCTCCGCCGGCTTCAACCACGTGGATCTGGCCACCGCCCGCCGGCTCGGCCTCACCGTGGTTCGGGTGCCGGAGTACTCCCCGTACGCCGTGGCCGAGCACACGGTGGCCCTGATCCTCGCCCTCAATCGCAAGGTCTACCGGGCCTACAACCGGGTCCGGGAGCACAACTTCGCGCTCACCGGGCTGCTCGGCTTCGACCTGCACGGCCGGACCGTCGGCGTCGTCGGCACTGGGAAGATCGGCTTCTGTGTGGCCCGCATCCTGTCCGGGTTCGGCTGTCGGGTCATCGCCAGCGACCCGTACCCGGACGACGCGGTGACCGCGGCCGGAATCGAGTACGTGCCGCTGCCACGCCTGCTGCGCGACTCGGACGTGATCACCCTGCACTGCCCGCTCACCCCGGACACCGAGCACCTGATCAATCCCGAACGGATCGCCCAGATGCGCAAGGGGGTCATGTTGATCAATACCAGCCGTGGGGCGCTGGTGGACACCCGGGCGGTGATCGACGGGCTCAAGAACGGCCAGATCGGCTATCTCGGTCTCGACGTGTACGAGGAGGAGACCGACCTGTTCTTCGAGGACCTCTCCGACCGGGTCCTCGATGACGACGACTTCTCCCGGCTCAACACCTTCCCCAACGTGCTGATCACCGGTCACCAGGCATTCTTCACCGAGGAAGCGATGCGCAACATCGCCGCCACCACGATCGACAGCCTCACCGCCATCGAGCGGGAAGGAGCGGACGCCGTCTCCCAGTCGGCCCGGGTCTGCTGAGCGCGGTAACCGCACACCGACGCGCTGTGCGATATTGACTGCCATGTCTGCACTGCGTACTCCGGACAGCCGGTTCACCAACCTGCCCGACTTTCCTTACGAGCCCCACTACGTCGACCTGGACGGCGTACGAATGGCCTACGTCACGGCCGGCCCAGCGGATGGGGAACCCGTGCTGCTGTTGCACGGCGAGCCCAGCTGGTCATTCCTGTATCGGAAGGTCATCCCGGTGCTCGCCGATGCCGGGCTGCGGGCCATCGCACCGGATCTCATCGGCTTCGGCCGGTCCGACAAGCCGGCCGAGCCCAGCGAGCACAGCTACGCCCGGCACGTCGAGTGGATCCGCAGCTTCGCCTTCGACCAGCTGGGCCTGACCGGGGTAACGCTGGTCGGGCAGGACTGGGGCGGCCTGATCGGGCTCCGCCTGGTCGGCGAGCACCCGGACCGCTTCGCCCGGGTGGTGGCCGCCAACACCGGGCTGCCCACCGGTGACCAGCCGATGCCGGAGCTCTGGTGGCAGTTCCGGCGGATGGTCGAGACGGCCCCCGAGCTGACGATCTCCCGACTGGTGCAGTCGGGCTGCCAGAACGAGCTGACCGAGGCGGAGCTGGCGGCCTACGACGCGCCGTTCCCGGACGAGTCCTACCTCGCCGGCGCCCGCACCATGCCCACCCTGGTGCCGACCGCACCAGACGACCCGGCCAGCACCGCCAACCGCGCCGCCTGGACCGAACTCTCCCGTTGGGAGCGCCCGTTCCTGGTGGCGTTCAGCGACCAGGATCCGATCACCGGGGGGATGGCGCCCGTGCTGCGCCGCACCGTGCCGGGTGCTGCCGGACTCGACCACCCGGTGATCAAGGGAGCCGGGCACTTCCTCCAGGAGGACGCGGGAGAGCAGCTCGGCAAGGTGATCGCGGAGTTCGTTCGGTCCACCTCCACCGCGTCCTAGCCGGGCAACATCTCATCGAGTGAGCGAACAGTTACCTAGAGCGCACCAGGTGGACTAGCCTTACCTGCGCGTTCGCCAGCGACGTCGACACGCCTCGGCCAACCCTTCCCGCCCGATCGGCCGGTTTTCCAGCGAACCCACACCGCTGCGTCGCTGATTGGGCAGGATCGTCCGCAACAAGGAGGTGCCGTTGTGCAGGACACCCGCGCTGTCGCCCTGACCGTCCAGGTGAGCGGCCTGCCACCGGTCAAAACCGAAGCGCTGTCCATCTTCGCCGCCGGGCATCGGCAGGCAACGAGGGTCCGCGCCCTACTTCAAGCGGCCTGTGCGGCGGCTCAGCACACCGGCTGGACCCCGTTGTCCGGGCCGATCGAAGTAAGCCTCGTGCTGCGCTGCCCGCCGGGGCACCGCACATCCGACGCCAGCACGCTACTCGGCGGGGTGTGTGCGGTGCTCCAGGACAAGAAGCGGGTGGCCAGCATCGGTCTGGCCCACCTCGGCGTCCTGGTGGACGTCGCACTCTACGACGATGACCGGCAGATCAGAACAATGACGTACCGGGAGGAGCCGGCGGAGGACTACTCGTACGAGGTGCGGGTCGCCGCCGTGCCGACCGCGGTGTAACCAACGCCGACGGCGGGGTACCCGGTCGCCGAGGAAGGGAGCGCCGATGTCCGAGCCACACGTCACGCTGGAGCCCCGGGACCCGGTACAGAAGAAGCTGCGGGGCCCGCTGGAGGAGCAGCTGACCTCGGCGCTTCAGGCCGCCACCGACCGGGTCCGGGGAAGCTACGCCGGCGAGCCGGTCGAGCAGGTCTGCCAGCAGCTGCTGGACGAGACCCGCGCCGGTCTGCATCCGGACATCGCGGCCGGGTTCCAGCCCGACATGGACGAGTTCTGTCGGGTGGCGGTGGCAATCGTCCGCGGCACGGACGTGTGAGCGCTCCGCCCACCAGAAGCGGCGGAGCGCTCCACGTCAGAAGTGGCGCAGCAGGTCGGGGAAGGCGGTGAGGTGCAGCACCGCCGCGTCGTCGTGGTCCAGGGCGTCGTGCTCCAACACCCAGGTGTTCTCGTTCGGAACGTAGACGGCGTTCATGCCCGCCGCCCGAGCCGGCAGAATGTCCGACTTCGGCGAGTTCCCGATCATCCAGGCACGCGACGGCGCGAAGTCGTGCTCGTTGGCCAGCCACCGGTAGGTGGTCACGTCCTTCTCCGGCACGATGTGCGCGGCCCGGAAGTGGTGCAGCAGGTCCGAGGCGTCCAGCTTCCGCTGCTGCTCCTCCCGGTCGCCCTTGGTGAGCAGGAACAGCTCGTGCCGGCCGGCCAACTCGTCCAACGCCGCCGCCACCCCCGGCATCAGCTCCACCCGGTGCTCGACCAGGGCGACGGCCAGCTCCTCGATTCCCCGCCGCTCGGCGGCCGTGGCCGGCCGCTCCCGCAGCCGCTCGAAACAGTCACCGAGACTGCGCAGGAAGACCTTGCTGCCGTAGCCGTGCGCGACCGCGTTGGCCCGCTCGATGTCGTCGAGGATCGTACGGATCTCGGTGCGCTCCAGGGTCGGGTGCGCCACCCAGGTCAGAAAGTCCTCGATGACCCGCTCGAAGACGATGTTGTTCTCCCAGAGCGTGTCGTCGGCATCGAAGATGAGCACCTGCCCGTGTCGGCGTGCACCTGCCATGTCGCCCTCCCGTCAACAACTGGACCACCGTAACGGCCCCCACCGACCCGGTCACCTGGTTTCGCACTCCACCGCCGGGCGGGTAGCGGCCGGAGCCGAGCCCTTCCGGTCTGTACCGTCCCGTTCGGAGGTTGGGTGCGCTCCCGAGCGGTGCCCCCACTGCATTACAGTGACGTAGCTTCTGGGCGTCCGGGATCCGGGGAGGGTGAGCGGGCATGATGGGACCGTCGCACGCGCTGTCTGGCGCGACGGTGTGGCTGGCCGGCTCCTTGGCGCTGGACTACTTCGCCGACTACGAGCAGTCGCCGCTCGCACTCGCCGTCGGTACCGCGGTCTGCGCGGGGGGTGCACTCTTTCCTGACCTCGACCTCTCCGGCAAGGTCACCCGCAACCAGGGCGGCGCCACGGTCGCCCGCACCTTCGGCGTTTTCTCCCTCTTCGTCGCCGAGGTGACCGAGAAGGTGTCGCTCGGCGTCTACTACGCGACGAAGCTGAAGCGGGACCCGCGCCGCACCAACGGGCACCGCACCCTGACCCACACCATCCCCTTCACCGTGCTGGTCGGCTGGGGCACCACCGCGCTCTGCGCCGCGTACGGCAAGTGGGCGGTGATCGGCATCCTCTTCTTCATGTTCGGTCTCGCCCTGCGCGGCCTCTTCGACGATTGGGCCGAACGCGCCGGCTGGCTCGTGGTGACCCTCGCCTCGCTCGCCGCGGCGTGGTTCACCTTCGCCACCCTGCCGGGAGACCGCGGCTACCCGATGATCGGGGTGGCCGTCGGCGTTGGCTGCTTCGTCCACATCCTCGGCGACATGATCACTCGGGCCGGGGTACCGATCCTCTGGCCAATCCCGATCAAACGTCGGATGTGGCGGATGATCAGTCTGCCGGACTCGATCGCGCTCCGGGCGGGCGGCAAGACCGAAGTGGTCTTCGTCCGGACCGCGCTCACCATCATCGCGGTGCTCTCCGCCGTCGGGCTGGTCGCCCCGCACCTGCTCAGTCGCTTCAACATCGAGGTCTGACGGCCGTGCCGGTGCCCACCGACGACGCCGACGACGCCGACGTCCCGGCGTTCTGGCAGGGGCTCGGCCTACCCGGCCTCGCCGACGTACACGTGCACTTCCTCCCGCCCCGGCTGCTGCGTCGGGTGTGGGCGTACTTCGACGGGGCCGGTCCACTCCTCGGTACCACCTGGCCCATCCGCTACCGGTGGAGCGACGCGGAGCGGCTGGCGCACCTGCGCCGGATGGGCGTACGGGCGTTCAGTGCCCTGGCGTACGCGCACCGCCCCGCGATGGCCGCCGACCTAAACTCCTGGACCCTCGACTTCGCCCGCGCGAACCCGGACTGCCTCCCCTCGGCCACGTTCTTCCCCGAGCCGGCGGCACCCCGGTACGTCACCGAGGCGCTCACCGCCGGCGCCCGGGTGTTCAAGGTGCACGTGCAGGTCGGCGGGTTCGCCCCGACCGATCCGCTGCTGGATCCAGTGTGGGGGCTGCTCGCCGACGCCGGGGTGCCGGTGGTGGTGCACGCCGGACACGCGCCGGCCGGTACCGACCACACCGGCCCCGGCCCCTTCGCCGCCCTACTCGCCCGGCACCCGCGACTAGCCGCGGTGGTGGCGCACCTCGGCGCACCGGACTACACGGCCTTCCTCGACCTCACCGACCGGTACGAGAACGTGCGGCTGGACACCACCATGGCCTTCACCCCGTTCTTCGACCAGGCCGTGCCCTTCCCCACCGCGGAGCTGCCCCGGCTACGCGAGCTGGGCCTGGCCGGCAAGGTGCTGCACGGCAGCGACTTCCCCAACCTGCCCTACGCGTACGCCGCGCAGCTCACCGCGCTGGCCCGACTCGACCTGGGCGACGCCTGGTTGCGGGCCGTGTGCTGGACCAACACCGCCGACCTGTTCGATCTGCCGGGCTGACTACGCGCCGACCCGCTGCGGTGGGACGGTCAACCCGTACAGGGCCATCGACTCCGGGCTGTCGACCCGACTGCCGTCGGCGACGGTGTCACAGGAGATGTCGACGATCTGGTCCTTGTGCGCCAGCAGGTACGGACGGGCGCCGACGTCCGCGCTGGCCAGCGTGGCGATGCCGGACCAGTGCCGGCGGCCGAACAGCATCGGGTAGCCGCGCAGTCCGCCGTAGGTGGCGCAGACCAGCACGTCCGGGTACGGCAGTGCGGCGACCCGCTGGACCGCCGCGGCGGTCAGGCCCGGCATGTCCACCGGAACGACGACCACCGCCTCGACTGTGTCGTCGTCGATGGCCGCGAGGCCGGCCTTGATTGAGGAGCCGACTCCGGTTCCCCAGGCCCGGTTCACCACCACGGTGGCCCGGGTGAGGTCAGCGGTTTCCTGTACCTGGTCGGCGGCGGCGCCGAGGACGACCACGATCTGCTCGCAGCCCGCCGCCGTCATCGTGTCGACCATCATGCTCACCAGTGGTTTCTCGCCCTGGCACAGCAGCGCCTCGGGGCCACCGATCCGGCGCCCGCCACCCGCGGCGATGATCATTCCTGCGGTCCGGTTCAGCGGGGCCACCTCCGTCTTGGTAACGGACCGGGCAGGCCGCCCGCCCGGTCCGGGACGCACAACGGACCCAACGAGCAGTCAGCGTTCAGGTTCCGGGGGGCGAATCGGATATTCCGGCTATCCGAGACAAAAGGCTAGAGTCAGTCGCACGGCCTGGAGTGACGGCGTCTCCCAGGCGCAGGCCGAAACAGCGGCTCCGGCCGGCAGCCCACCCACGCCGTCGAGGGCGGTGTCAGAAGGCGTCGGCGTAGCACTCAACGGTGCAGAGATCGAGCGGGAAACGCACCGGCGTCCGCCCGAAGAGCAACGCGCTCGCCCGCTCCCCGCACCGGGTCACCGCCGCGGCCACCGCCCCGGCCCGCTCGGCGCGACAGTGCACGATCACCTCATCATGCTGGAAGAAGACCAGCTCGGCGTCGCCACCGGCCACCCCCACGTCGCTACCGGCCAGCTCCCCCCGGAGCGTGGCCAACAGCGTCGCGGCCCACTCGGCGGCGGTGGCCTGGATGACGAAGTTTCGGGTGAACCGGCCGCGCGCCCGAGCCCGCGCCGACCGGCTCCCCTCGCCCCCGACCGGGTCCGCCTCGGCAGGGTCGACCGAGCCGGGCGGGCAGGTACGGCCGAGCCAGGAGCGAACCAACTCGCCGGACTCCCCGCTGCGCGCGGCCGACTCCAGATAGCCGAAGGCCGCCGGATAGTTACGCCGCAGCACCTCCAGCGCCGGTGCCGCCGAACCGCCGGTCTGCCCGTACATGGCGCCGAGTAGGGCCACCTTGGCCCGCGCCCGGTCCCCGCCGAACGCGTCGACGGCCAGCGCGGCGTACAGGTCGCCCGCCCGGGCCGCGGCGGCGAGCCGAGTGTCGCCGGAGACCGCTGCCAGGATCCGCGGCTCGAGCTGCCCCGCATCGGCGACCACGAACGTCCACCCCGGGTCCGCCACCACCGCCCGCCGGATCACCTTCGGGATCTGTAGCGCCCCACCACCTCGGGTCGCCCACCGGCCGGAGACCACGCCACCGGGTACGTACTCCGGGCGGAACCGACCCTCCCGCACCCAGGCGTCCTGCCAGGCCCAGCCGTGCGCCGTCCAGATCCGATAGAGCTCCTTGTACGCCAGGACCAGCGGCGCCGCGGGGTGGTCAACGCCACGCAGCACCCAGGACCGGGTGTTCGGCACCTCCACCCCCGCCCGGGCGAACGCCCGCACCAGTTCCAGCGGCGAATCGACGTGCAGCTGCGGAACGTCGAAGGCGGCCGCGATCCGGGCGGCCAGCTCCGCCAGCCGACGTGGCGGCCCACCCACCGGGGAGGGATCACCGAGCAGCTCGCCGAGGAGGGCATCGTGCACGTCCACCCGCCACGGCAGCCCCGCCGCCCCCAACTCGACGGCGCTCAGCGCCCCCGCTGACTCGGCCGCCACCAACAGCCGGAACCGGCCCGGCTGCTCGGTGGCGGCGATCCGAGCGAGTTGGTCGGCGTAGACCCGGGTCAGGGCCACGATGCCGGGACCCGGCGGAGCCGGCGGCGACTCGAAGAGCGCACCCTGGCCATGGCCCGGGGGCTCGGCCAACCGCGACGGCGGATCGGGCGGCACCGGCGCGCCGGTCAGGCGCGCCCAGGCGGCCGCGAAGGAACGCGGCTCACCCCACCGGCCCGCGTGACCGAGGAGCAACGCCTCGGTCAGCTCGATGTCGTGGCAACGGTCAACCCGCGCCCCGGCCCGCAGCAACACGGGGTAGAGCGCCGCGCCGGATGCCCAGACCCAGCGGGGGCGCTCCCTTTGCTCGCGGTCGGCCACCGCGACAGCCAGGTCGGCGACCTGCTCCGGCGGCCCGATCGGCGCTCCGGCAGCGTCGAGCGGCTGCAGCACTCCCCCGCCGACCCCGACGCCCACTCCCGGAGCAGCGGGGAGCCGATGGTCCGCACCCGCCACCACCGCCACCACCGCCATGATCGCAATTCTGCCCGCCCGGTACGACATCGCCGGCCAGCCCGGCGGCAAATCAGTCGCGAGGCTGGCCGGCAGCGGATCCGCCGGCCTGGTGGGCCGGCGGCGGTCCGCCGGGCTGGCGGTGGGGTGGGCTACTTGCTGATGCCCGCGGTCAAGCCCGACTGCACCTGGCGTTGGAAGACGATGTACACGATCAACACCGGCAACATCGCCATGGTGACCCCGGCGAAGAGGCCGGACCAGTCGGCCTTGTACCCCTGATTGACGGACAGCCCGATCAGGCCCTGGGCGATGACCTGGTTCTTCGATTCACCATCCGCGGACTGCATCAGCAGCGTCGGCAGATACCACTGGTTCCACTGACCGAGCACGTTGAAGATACCGATGCTGATCAGGCCAGGCTTCGCCATCGGCAGCATCACGCTGAAGAACAGCCGGGTGTGCGAGGCCCCGTCAACCAGGCCCGCCTCGGCGATCGCGTTCGGCAGGGTCCGGAAAAAGGAGTGCATGAAGAAAACCGTGAACGCCAGTGACCATGCCGCGTACACCAGGATCAGCATCAGGTGCTTGTTCGGCCCGAGCGGCGGGAAGAGCGCCCCGGTGTTGTAGACGCCCTTGAACAGCGGTACGGCGGCGAGGTAGATCGGCAGCGTGAAGCCGGAGAGGAACATGTAGTAGAGCAGTCGGTTACCGGGGAACTCGTAGCGCGCCAACACGTACGCGGCCATCGAGCCGAGCAGCATGGTCAGCGTGACGCTACCGGCCAGCACGAGCACGGTGTTGAGGAAGAAGTCGCCGAGTTGCCCCTCGGTCCAGGCCCGGCCGAAGTTCTCCCACCGCAGCGTCTCCGGGATCAGTGACAGCGGCTGCCGGATAACCTCCGCGTCGCTCTTCAGCGCCGACATGACCACCCAGACCAGCGGGTAGACGACCATGATCGCCCAGACCAGCAGGAACAGGTGGGAGAAGCCGTTGAAGAACTGTGCGCCGGGCCGCCGGCCGCCGGACCCGTTGCGGCGGGCCGACGTGGTGCGGGCCGGGGGACCGAGATCCGGCCCGACGGGACCGGGGTCGTGGGTCACCGTACTCATCGTCGACTCCTCAGTACTCAATCCGCTCGCGGCGGGTGATTTTCAGCTGCACCGCGGCCAGGAGAAGCGCGAAGATCGCCAATGCCACACCCATCGCGCAGGCGTAGCCGAACTGCCCCTTCTGGAAGGCGGTGAAGTTGAGCACCGACGCGAAGATCTCGCTGGCGTGGTTCGGGCCACCCTGGCTGGGTGTCATCACGAAGACCAGGGCGTACATGTCCAGGGCGATGAAGCCCAGATAGATCCAGGCCACCGAGACGGTGTCCCGCAGCAGCGGCAGCGTGATCCGGAAGAACGTGTGGAACCGACCGGCACCGTCGAGGATGGCTGCCTCGAAGACGTCCTTCGGAATCGACTGCATCGCCGCGGAGAAGAGCACCATGTAGAACCCGGCGCCGCTCCAGACCGCGATCAGCAGCAACCACCAGAGCACCGCGGGGACCCCGAGAAAGGGCTCCGGGTCGAACATGAACAGGATCGGGTTCTCCGGGTCAACCAGCCCGATCTTCATCAACACGCCGTTGACCAGGCCCTGCCCGTCGGCCCGGTATATCTGCTGCCACATGACGGCGACGACGACCAGGGAAAGCACCTGCGGGAAGAAGAAGATGACCTTGTAAAGGCCGGAGCCGAAGACACCCCGGATGCCGGCTCTGTCCTCGCGCCCGCCCACGTTGAGCAGGAACGCGAGGAACAGGGCCAGCGCGATCGTGAGTAGCGGCACGGTGATCAGAAAGAAGACGTTGTGCCAGAAGGCCTTCCTGATCAGCTCGTCGGAGAAGAGCCGGACGTAGTTGTCCAGCCCGACGAACTGCTGCCGGTCGGAGTACCCACCCCAGTCGGTCAACGAGTAGCCAGCCGCCTGGGCGAAAGGCCAGACCACGTAGAAGAGGTAGAGCGCGACCGGCAGGGCCAGGAAGCCCGTGATGAAACGCGCGACACCGTGCCGCATGGGATTCAATGTCTCCGTTCGGGTCAGGCGGAGCGGGTCTGCTTCTTGATCGACGAGTCACTGGCGACCTTGTCGGCAGCACCCTGCATGCCGTCCACGAACTGCTGGGCGGTCAACCGACCCGCCATCAGCTCCGCGGAGAGGTTCTGGCTCTCCTTGTCCAGGTCGGCGTAGAAGTTCCAGAACTTGACCGAGACGAGATCCTGCGGAGCGTTGCTCATCAGCTCGTTGGCACTGGCCAACGCCGAGTCCTCGACGTTGTCCCCGGAGCCCCTGGTGGAGGCGAGGGATTTGGTCAGCTCGGCGAACTTCGCCGAGCCCTCCTTGGAGAGCACCGCCCGCAGGAACTCCTTGGCGGCGGCCTTGTTCGGCGCCTTCGAGGGCACGACGATGCCCTCGCCCGCACCGGCGTAGACGTCGTTCGGCGCCTTGTCGCCCGCCCCCAGGCTCCAGTAGTCCGACAGCTTCATCTCGAAGCCCGGGGGAATGGTCTCCGCCATCTCGTTCTTCAGCCAGGTGCCGACCTGGATGAAGGCGGCCTTGCCGTCGAGCCACGCCTGCTGCGACTGGGTGTGGTCGAGCTGGCCGGGGAGCAGCAGCTTGTCCTTGACCAGCTTCTCCCATGCCTCCAGGGCCGGCAGCACCCCGTCGGCCTTCCAGGCGTTCTCCTTCAGGTTGTCGATGTCGATCACCGCCTGCTTGCCGGCGGACTTCCAGATCGTCGCCATCAGCGCCCAGCGCGGGTAGTAGCCGTGCACCGCGTCGTAGACGTACGGGGCCATGCCCTTTGCCTTGATCTTCGGTGCGAGGGCGAAGAAGTCGTCGAAGGTCTTCGGCGGCTGCCAGCCCTCCTTCTCGAACAGGGCGGCGTTGTACCAGTTGCCCCAGACCGTGTACGCGACGTTCACCACGTAGAACTTGCCCTGGTAGGTGCCGTCGTTGACGGTCCCCGGCAGCAGGGTGTCCGCCACCGTGCCCTCGCTGTCCCACGCCGGGGCGGCGAGCAGATCCTCCAGCGGCTCGATCGCACCCTCGTTGATCAGGGTGCTGATGTCCATAATGTCGGCACCGGAGTTCATCACGACGTCGCTGGGCTGGGTCGCCATCTTCGGCTGCTCTTCGGTCTTGATCTTCTGGGTCGAAGACATGTTGACCGTGACGTTCGGACGCTTGGCCTTGAAGACGGCCTCGTCCTCCTTGGCCCACTGGTCGCCCAGCCCGCCGTCGAAGATGACCACCTTCACGGAGCTGCCGTCCTGGACGCCGAACGGGTTGTCCTTGCTCTTCGCGGCGCCGGAGTTGTCGTCCTGGGCCGGCTCGCTGCCGGCGCAGGCGCTGAGCAGGCCGGCAGCCGGGATGGTCAGCAGACCCGCGGCGGCGGCGCGCCGCAGCAGGGTCCGACGGTTGAGATCGGGGGTAGCGGACATTCGACTCTCCTTAGCGGTAGATCGGGGGTACCACTGTGGGTTGATAGATCCGTCGTACGGCCTCGGCGGTCAGCGGGACCGCTTCGGCGTACCGTGTGCGCTGGTCATGACCGGGCCTCCTGCACTGCCTTGTGCCCCTCAACGGCCTGGGCGGTACGCCGCAGGGCCGCGTGGGCTCGGTCGTGGGTGCGCTGCGCGACGGCGATGTAGAGCAGGTCGAGCACGACCAGCTGGGGGTGCCGGGCGGACAGCGCATCGGGGCGGAAGGTGGTGGCACCGCTGGCGGTGAGCAGCACGATCTCCGCCAGCTCGGCGAGCGGCGAGCGGGCGAAGCCGGTCACCGCGACGGTGGTCGCGCCCCGGCTGCCGGCCTCCGCCAGCATCTCGATGGTCTCCCGGGTCCGACCGCCGTGCGAGACGCCGAGGGCGACGTCGCCGGCCCCCAACAGGGCCGCCGCGGCCAGCCCTTCGTGCACGTCGTTCCAGGCCCAGGCGGCGACTCCGATGCGGTGCAGCATGAACTGCATCTCCTCGCCGACCAGGGCGCTACCGCTGGCGCCGAATATGTTCACCCGGCCCGCTGCGGCGATCGCTGCGGCGGCCCGCTCCACCTCGGCGAGGTCGAGCAGGGCAGCGGTGTCGTGCATCGCCCGGGTGTCGGCGGCGATAATCTGTTCGAGCACCCGGCGCAGCGGATCGCCGGGCTGAATCTCGCGGCCGATGTCGACGGCCCAACCGGCCAGGCGGGCTCGACCGCTCTCGGCGGCGATGCCGAGCCGAAGGTCCGCATAGCCCTCGAAGCCCATCGCCCGGCAGAAGCGGGTGATGGTGGCCGGGGAGGTGCCACTGCCCTCGGCCAGCTCGACGATGGTGGCGCGGGTGACGGCCTCCGGGTCGCTGAGCACGTGTTCGGCGACCCGGCGCAGGGCCCCGGTCAGGTCGCCCACCCCGGCTCGGACCCGGGCCAGCACGCCGTCGGCCGCATCAGCACGGACGCCGCGGCGGTCGAACCCGTCGGCGTCGGCCACCGCGGTCTCCACGGTGGTGCCCACCTCGCGATCAGCCATCCGAGACTCTTTCCACAAAGAAGGTTTACTGTTGGTAAAATTTCTTACTGAACCCCGCCTCATGTCAAGACCATGGATGAAGTTTTCAAAACGTTACCTTTGGCGCCGACTCACCGGGCCGGCCGGCGCTCTTCCCGGACCACACCGACCGGGCGTGATCACATCCGGACAATTGACTTAGGCGCGTAGTTCTAACCTTTCCGGGCCCCGATAGATGGTTTCACATGGTCCATGCCGGTTTGGGGCGTGGTCGGGGGCACGGTGGTGGCGGAATCTCGGCGGGGGTGGGGACGTTACACCCTGCGTACGGCCGTGGAGGTGCCCCGCTCGGGCGGGTGCCGCCGGGTGCGGGTCGCCGGGAATGCCGGTGGCCGGCCGGTCGTTACATCTGGACCCGGCGCCGTGTGTGTGCCCCGGTGAGGCCCACGGCCGCCGCCCCCTCTTTTCTTCCCTGTTTCTTTTTGAGCGCCGGACGGTGCTTGCACCCTGCCGCCTGACCCCCCTTTCGGGCGTGTGTGTGGGTGTCGACCCCCGAATGGAGCAACCCCCATGAACACGATTCTGCGTCGTAGTGTCCTTGGTGTCGCTGGTCTGGCCCTGTCCACCGGTGTCATCGCCGGCCCCCTGGGCACCCTGACCGACACCACCCCCGCCCCGGCCTCGGCCGCCGC